>CAZELS010000039.1:0-11658 GCA_964513165.1 uncultured Candidatus Saccharibacteria bacterium | reverse complement strand
GTAATATCTATTCTGTTTGTTTTAATTAATATTTGAAGAGGAAAAGACAAGGAATTTAACAATCCAGCAAAAGCCATTATTTTGTTAACTTGTTCTTCCTCTGAGAGCAAATCAAAGTTTACAGAGCTTGTCCTTATGACTAAAGAGACAGCATTACATTTAGTTATTACTAAGTCATCCATGATATCCCTTACTGCAAGGTGATCTTGAGTTGAATGTATAATTTTTGCTCTTCTTTTGGGATCCATATATTACGTTGACATTATCTTAACTATTGGATAGACATTTCTTTGTACTACAAAATGAACATTTTTGAAAGTATAGTTATCATGAAGTATTTCAATATGATATTCTCCCTTTTCTATGATTTTGTCTGTTAAAGCCTCTCCTCTCATACCTGATCTAATTGCTATCTTTGGCTTGTCAAAGGCATCTTTGATTATGACTGTAGCGTTTGATATTGGTTGATTGTTTTTATTCACAAGCAAGAGATTTATTGTTCCATTCAAATTAACCCTTATACTTGGAATTGTGTATTGTTGAATTGTTTCATCTGTAATGAGTATGTGTCTCTCTTGAGGAGCATTCTTCTGTACTGGCTGAGCTTTCTTTAATCCGGTCTCTTCCATCAATTTGTCGATATGTTTGAGTTTTTCTTCTTCTTCGATGTCTATCAAGTTTACAGGAGGAGTAACTTGTTTCTTTTCTGACTTTCCCTTTTTAACTTTTTCTTGTTGTCTTTGTTTCAAAATCATTTTCATTTCTTCTCCTTGCCATACGCGTAGAGTAGGTTTCGTGATAGCTTGTATATAGCTGATGATGAATTTCTCTGCGGGTTGATCATTTATTGGTATCAAACCAAGAAGTAATCCTACTGCTGTAAAAAACATAAACAGTGGAAAAGCAATTATTCCAGGTAAAATATTGTTTGTCCAAAGATATATGAATATACCACCTACGGTTATTCCGACGGCCATATAGACAAATTCCTTGACTGTAAATTTTGTAAATAGTTTAAATTCCACATCAAGAACATTTTGTGGAATCGGGTGTTGTCTCATCTCTGTACTATTATGTTAAAATCTTAATACCAGTTTAACAAAATTCTAGGATTTAAGAAATGGCATCTACAAAAAAAACTCTGAGTATCAAAAAACTCATCCTTTTCAGAAGAAATATGGGTGTTTCTATGCCAATGGAAAAGGTAGAAATGTTTTGGGGTAGGAAATATACTTATCTAGGAGAGAGTGTTGTAAGAAACAAATTCATAGAAAAGAAAGTTAAACGAGTTAAAGAGAATATAAATCATCTACTATTTCTTAATTGGGTAAAATTTATTGCTATTACAGGCTCTGTAGCTTCCGGTACTGCAAAGGAAGTGGATGATATAGATGTCTTTATTGTTGTAAAAAACAACAGAATGTGGCTATACAGGTCCATTATGGTGATTAAATTGGGTGTTAGATCATTACGTAGAGTTTGGGGAAAACCTTGTATAAACAAAATAGATACAAACTATATTTGTGAGGAGAGGGGATTACTTTTTGATACAAAAAGCATATTTGTTTTACATGAGCTTCTTTTCATGATTCCTGTTTACAATGAAAAATATCATGATGAGATTTTAAATATTAATTTTGAACTTTTAAAGCATTTTGGTGTTGATAGAAAAGAGCAAAAGGTAAAAGACGAGAGGAATATTTTCTTTGAATTTTTAAATAAAACAGCTTTTACCCTACAATATCTCTACATGTTCATACGAAGACATAGTCCAGATTATCAAAGGCTTTTGGGAAATAATGCAAAAGGAAGGATTGAATTTTTTCCGAAAGATTTTGAGGCAGAAAAGTTGAAAAAATACGAAGAATCTTTAATCGAGTTCGATGAGTTGTGATTTTGAAATTAAAGATTTTGGTATTTGTGATTTGTGTATTGTAGAAATGAAAGTTTGTTGTTTTTGAAGTATTTTGTCTTCAAAAATCTCCTTAGCATTGTATTGATCTAGTTCAGCAGCAACATCATCAAGTAGCAATACTGGATATTCACCAAGGTACTCTTTGTATATTTCCTGTGTTTCTAAAATTAAACGGGCAATTGCTAATCTTTTTTCACCACGGGATCCAAATCTTTTTAAATCTTGACTTGCAGAAAAAATACTCCAATCGTCCCTGTGTATACCTGTATTTGTGAATCCTGTAACAATATCTTTTTTTGTATCCCTTTCCATTTGTTTCAAATACATGTTTTTCAATTCAGATTCATCTAACATGTCTTCGAAAAAGTTTAAAGTTAGAGAAGGGCGGTATTCCAATACAAAAGCTTTAGTTTTCAATTTGTCTGTAATTTCAGCTCTTTTAACCATTATTTTACTATCAAGCTCAGCAAGTAAATTAGTCCAATATTGTAATTGAGAGTCTTTGGTTTTAAACTGACCGGTTTCAAAGAAAATTTTTGAAAGTTTTTTTAAATATGCATTTCTTTGTTTCAAGACTTTTTTATATGTATTTATATTCGCTTGGTATTCGATATCTATTGCGGAAATTAAATAATCAAGGAAGTCTCTACGCTTTTGAGGTATGTACATAAGGAGTTCTATTTGTTCTGGACTAAAAAGATTTGCTTTTTGAAATTCAAAAAATTTCTTTTTACTAACTCTGCTTTTGTCTATCAAATATGTTCTTTTTCCACTATCTTGATATATTGAAAATGTTTTCTTCTCTGAAGTTTCTATGACGATAGTGTAGTAAGAATTTTTTGTATCTTTGTTGTTTAAGAGGTTTTCATAACTTGCCCCCCAAGGAGATTCTCCATTTAGAATCAAATAAATTGCTTCCAAAAGAGTGCTTTTTCCTTTTGCATTGTCTCCGTATATGACAATGAAATCTTTATCGAATTTAAATTTCTTTTTTTTGAAACTTCTGAAATTTTCTAAAGTTAAAGAAGTTATCATATTTATGTTTTTAGTATAGCTAAAAATGCTTCTTGAGGTATATTTACTTTACCTATTTGTTTCAACCTTTTTTTACCTTTCTTTTGTTTTTGCAAAAGTTTTAATTTTCTACTGTAATCTCCACCATAGAGTTTTTCAGTCACGTTTTTTCGAAATGCCTTAATATTTTCCCTAGCGATAATTTTGCCTCCTATAGCTGCTTGTAAAGGTATCTGAAATTGTTGTCTTGGTATTACATCCTTTATTATACTCAAAAGTTTTGAAGCTTTTTTGTAAGCATCGGCTTTTATTTCTAGAAAATTCAAAGCAGAAACTTCCTCTTTGTTTACTAGAACATCTATCTTTACAATAACAGCGGGAAAGTAATCGATGACTTCGTATTCCATTGAAGCGTAGCCTCTGGAGAGATTTTTCATACTATCAAAAAAGTTTGAAACTAATGAAGCTAATGGCATATCGTATTCTATTAAAAGAAATTGTTCTTGTATTCTTGATTCCTGATTTCCTAGAAAGGTTGTATTTACATATTCTGCACGTTTGTCTTTACAAAGTGTCATTAAACTACCCATATATTCTTTTGGTGTAAATATTTTAATTCTTACCCAAGGTTCTAAAGTTTCTTGAATAGTTGATGGATCAGGCATTTCTTGTGGAGTCTCGATAATTTTTTCTTCTCCAGTTACTGTCTTTATCTTGTATGCTACTGTAGGTGCTGTAATAACTAAATCTAGATCATATTCTCTCTCTAGTCTTTCTTGAACTATTTCCATATGCAGTAGGCCTAAAAAACCACATCGAAATCCTGCACCAAGTAAACTTGATTTTTGTTCTGCGAAACTTAATGCGCCATCATTTAAGGAGAGTTTGTTAAGTCCGATTTTCAAATTTTCATATTCTTCTGGATCAGTAGGGAAGAATGTAGCGAAAACATTTGGTTTCGGAACCCTGTATCCAGGAAAAGCTTCTTGATTTGGATTTGTAGAGATTGTATCTCCTACAGTAAAGTACTTTATATCCTTTTGTCCTGTTGCGATATATCCTACGTCACCTGCTTTTAAGGTTGAAATTCTCTTCATGGTTGGTAGGAAAATACCTATTTCTGTTGGTTTGAAATTTTCTTTTTTTCTTAACAAATGAAGTAATGCTACATCTTTACTTATTTCGCCATCAAAAATTCTTACAGACAAAACCACTCCTCTATGTTCGTCATAGAAGGAATCGAAAATTAATCCTCTAAAATCTTTTTCTGAATCTCCCTGTGGTTTTAGAGTTTTCTTTATGATCTCATCTAAAAGAGCCTCTATATTTTCTCCTGTTTTTGCTGAAACCTTTACAATTTCATCTTTTTCAAAACCTAAGTAAGAATGTATTTCCTCTAACCTTTTTTCAATATTTATTCCTGGTAAATCAATTTTGTTTAAAACAGGTATTAATGTTAAACCTAACTCTATTGCTTTCTGCGTGTTTGAAATTGTTTGGGCTTGTATACCTTGTTGTGCATCAATGAGTAAAATAGCTGATTCGCAAGCCGCAAGTGAACGAGAGACTTCATATGAGAAATCAACATGTCCTGGAGTATCTATGAAATTAAGCTCATATCCTTTCCAAGGGATTTTAGCTACTTGAAGTTTTATTGTGATACCTTTCTCTTGCTCTATCTCAAGAGTATCTGTAATTCTCTCTACTTTTTTGTCCCTGAAGTATTCAGGACTAGTTAATTCTAGGAATCTATCTGCCAATGTAGATTTGCCATGATCTATATGTGCAATGATTGAAAAATTCCTGATTTTTTCTTGATGATTTAAACCCATTATATGTAGGAGTATAGCAGAAAATTAAGGATTTACGAAGAAATTAATCTCGAGATATTGATTAAAGAAGACTGGCTTCTCGTTTTCAAGAGAAAGGTAAAGTATTTTGGAGGTATTCATTTTGTCTATACTTTGAAAATGTGTCAGACCTTTTTCTTTTAATATGTAGCGTGTATTGTTTTCTTTGTCTACGATTGAAATTTTGGTAGTGTTTGAATTTGTGTATGCGAGTTGTATTTTAAGTGACTCTTCTTTATCTAAATGCAAAATTTTAACAACAGGTTTAGATATTCGTCCAGCAGGCGTACTTTTGATCAGAGAAGTATATTTGTAATGTGTAGGAGATATTTGGGTGAAATTTTCTGATGTAATGTATTCGTGTGAGCCAAAGATTCCTTCTAATTTAAGGATATCGACCCCTTCTTCTAAACCAAGAACATTTTTTTGTTTAGCATCATTAGAAAAAGTTCTTGGAGTTAAGCTTCTCAAAGAGAGAATGGAAACAGAGAAAGTGCAAATTATGAGAAGAATTACTAGAGGGTCAAAGAATTTTCCGAATTTTCTCTCAGCTCTTAGTAAATCTCTTTTGTCCATTTCAATATAGGTTAGATGTATTACTTTCAGGATAGATTGTTTGCGCTTCCATTTCAAATGTTCTAATCAAGATCCAAGTTGAAAGTATTGTTAAAACAAAAGCTATACTCCCAACCCATGCGAATGTATTTTGTGATATTACATCTGCAATTATTGTTATGCAAGCAATCCACAAAAATACTATCCATACAAAAACTTTTAAGAAAGAAACGCCTTTTTTGTTTGCCCATGAAAGTAAGTTAAATCGATTTAATTTTACTAAAGTTCTAGGATTGTAAATTGATGTTAATGAAAGTCTATATCGAAGTAGAAAATATGCGGTGAAAAGTGTCATTACAATTAGCATTGATATATTTGCCCAAGAATTTGCTATTAAAGTGGCACTATGGTTTGTAAAATAGAGCTGTATTGAATAGATACCTTCAGGTCTTGTTTCTAAAAAAAAATCTAATTTGAAATAGATTATTGCAAGATACAATCCTCCAACTTTTGCGACTATTATCATTGCCGCAGGCAAGATTATGGTTTGTAGTAATCTTTTAAGTAGTTTTGACATTTGAGGCAGTATCTTTAACAACTTTATTAAAATACTTAGCAAGTCTAGATTTTTTTCTAGAAGCGGCTTGTTTTTTCAAAAGTTTTGTTTTTGCTGCCTTATCAAGTAATTTGTATGCTTTGGAAAGAGATTTTTCAGAATCTTTTACATTTCCTGCGTCTACATTTTTAGAGAAATCTTTGATAGCTGACTTGTACCTTCTTTTCATCCTCAAATTTGTCTCTTTTCTTCTAAGACTTTTTCTTTCATCCTTGATTGATGCTTGTAAATTTGGCATTCAAAATATGAAGAATAAATTAATATGTAATCTTGGCTATTATATATATTAAAAGCGCTTTTGTAAATAAAATGTTAAATTGCTATACTCAAATATGGTTTCGACAGTAAAATCGGTTAAATCTTTTGTTGTAGTTTTTGTATTAATTATTACACTTGGTAGTACAATCGCTGTTTTTTTGAGACTACGGAATGAGAAAAACATGCATGACGAGGTTGAAGGGAAAATTCAGACGGAATATACTATTATTCCAAAAATTGTAAATATCCCTGCTAGAAGTGTAGCTGTTGGTTCAGAATTTGTCTTTGTTCCAAGGGTTGTTCCAAAAAATAATGAGAATAAATTGTCCCTTGTGGAATCACCAGAATGGTTAGAGATAAATGATGATGTGATTTCTGGAATTCCGAATAGAGAAGGTTCGTATACTTTTGTTTTGCGCGTTGAGAGAGAAGGAAAGTATACAGAACAAGAATTTTATTTAGTTGTAACTGGAGTTGAAAATGAATAGATTTTTTTCTGTTTTTGTCCTAATTTTACTAATACTATCTTCAGTTTTCCTATTATTTTTTTTCAGGGATGCTATTCTAAAAGGTCAAGATTTGGAAGTTGATGATTGTGTTCCAATAAATTTACAGGTGCAGGATAGTTCTCGAAATAGTATGACGATCTCTTGGGAAACGAAGGAAAAATGCCTTGGATTAGTTAGATATGGAGATAGTCCTGAGACGATTGATTACATGGCTGTAGGGGATTCGGAGACTTTTGCAAAAACCAAACATTCTGTAGAAATAAATAGTTTAATGCCATCAACAGTTTACTATTTTGTTATTTCTTCTGGAGGTGTAGAGTATGGAAATGAAGGATCTCCAATGGTTTTAAATACTAGAGCTTATTAATCTTTTTCCTTTTCTTCTTTTTCGATGATACTTTCCTCAAAGTACTCAATTGGCATGAATCTTTTCTTAACAGCTTTTGACCCTATGATGTTTAACATCATTCTATCTAGAATTCCTATTTTACCTTTGTAAACGAGTGTTCCGAACAATACTACGAACATTCCTACGATGAAGGTTATGATTGTCCAATTACCAGTCTCTGGAAGAGTTGTATCAGGTGGGGTATCTTCGCAAGTAGCAGAAATTGTTGTTACAAATTCAGCTCTAAGGGTACTAGTATCTTCGGGAATGTTTACTGGAGTAACAACAGATTCACTTTGATTTACACCATCTAGGGCTAAATGAGAAACGTTCACACTATATTCAAGTGTAAGTGTAGAATTTGCTGGTATAGTCCATGTGTTGGCCCATTTAAGTTCTTCAGATTGTCCAACAGGTGTGACTGTCAAAAGAGAGTCACTAATTGTAGCTCTATCAATTTTTGAAGAATTTTCTATGTATTTAAATCCTTGTGGCAATTTTGTTGTTATATTTGTAATGTTTTCAGAGGTAGAAGAATTATTCTTCACATTTACTTTGTATGTTGCAATTTTAGTACTATTTACATTTGCAGCTTTGGCAACACAATTTGGCCCTTCCATACTCACAAAGATATCTGCTTGTTCAGTTAGCTCAGAATCAGGCCTTTCTTCTTCCTCATCACGTTCCTCCTCCTCCTCTGGTTGTGTAACGTCACTTAGATATATATTGCTTGTACAGAGTGTTGAATCTACAGCATTATTGTTTACATATACTTGAGCTGAAGTTCTAATTACATCTGTGTTCATGATATTTGAATCAAATGTTGGAAATCCGCTTCCTTGAGCATAAAGATCTGCATATTCATCAGTAGGATAGAGATGCTCATATTCAAATACTAAGATATCGTTGACGAGCATTTCTTCAAGAAGCTCATCTGGGATATTGTTTGTTCTAATATTTGGTATTGCATCATCATCAAATGAAAATTCTATTGAAATTTGACTACCATCTACTAAATTAGGAATTCGAACTTTTAATTGATTAATTAGAGTGATATTCTCAGTTGCACCATCTCTTGTATATACTTCTAAAGCTGAGCATAAAGGAGGTCGACCTTGTTCAAGGTTGTACTGTTTGTAACAATATTTACCCAAACTGCCCCCATCTGGATTTTTGTCCGAAGTGGCGCTAGCTTGTATTGTTAGTGTGTCGACGTTTTCAAAGTTAGAGAATTCAATTTCAGGCAAGTAAGTTCTTTCACCATCTTCTAATTTTGAAGGTACGTCTTCAGCGTCTAGCTCAGTTCTTATGCCATTTACTATAAATACGAATTTGTTAAATTCTTCAACTTCATTATTGTATTTTTCTGGTAAAAATTTTGCACTTATGATTACATCTTGGGTTGCTATGATTGGTGGAACTAGCAATTCTCTCGTACTTAGATCGTTTACACTAACAGAATGGCAACTATTGCTAGGCACGCTTGGTATGAGGCATTGTATTAAATTGTTTGTGCTAGTAATTTCTTCTTCTTCCTCTTCTTCAACGATTACTGTAGATTCACAATCAAGTGAACAAACACCATCAACTATTTCGCCGAGTTTTGCCTCCAAAGTCTGTGCCTCTATCTGTGTACATGAACAATCGTTACATTCTGGTGTAGTATATGCTGTTATACAAGCACAATATTGCTCTCTTTCACGTTGGGTTGTTGGATCAACTTGATCTTTAGTTGAAAGGTAGTATACGAAAGCTGCGCCTGCGATTCCTAAAATTGCTGTTATTACCAAAATTATGACAACTATTGTTTGTGTTTTCTTGTTTCCCATTGTATGTGCTTAATATGTATCCATATTAAAGCATAGAATTAAAACTGTCAATTCAAACGTGTTGTTAAAAGAATCAACCCTAATTCAGGGTCAATATTTCCAACCTTTGTTTCATAATTAAGGTTGTATATTTTTTCATATATTTTCAATAAATGTGCATAAGAGCTTTTCTGAGCAATACTTTTCAATTTCGGTAGGGTAAAGGGAGGGATTTTTAAAATGGAAACCATCTCACGACTATCTTTACCTTCAGCAATTAATTTGTTTACAAGCAAGAGCTGTTTAATATTTCTAGCAATCATAATCATTAGATAGTGAGGGTCAATACGATGACTCAGTAAGTTTAAGAGTATTTTTGTATATGTCTTTTGATTTTGTTTTTCATTAATTGCATCGATGAATTCCCAAATACTGTTGTTGTACGAATCATGAATATTCTTACCTAAGTCCTCCAACACAATATTTTTCTTTCCCATTAATTCAAATTTTTCTATTTCATTAACAAAAATATTGGGATCGTAGTTTGTCAAAGCCAGCATGCTTTGAAAAGCATTCCTTTCTATTTCCATACGTTTGTCTTTTACAAAAGTTGTAGCCCAAGTAGCAAAAGACCTTTTGTTGAATTTTGGGAATGATTCAATTGCATTTATTTTTTGAAACATCTTGTAATATCGTGTCGTTTTTGGAATACGCATTTCTTCCCATATTATTATGTCAGTATCCTGAATCTCATTATGTACAGAGTGTATCTTTTCAACTAATTCTTTGTATTGCTTGTTTGAAAGCAAACGTTTAAGAACAATGATTTTCTTTGGACAAAATATATCCTGAGTTTCGTATTCGTGAATTATTTGGGAAATATCTGTCGAATCGGCGTCAAAGATTTTAATTGCAATACTGGAATCTTTTTTTTCTAAAATTTCATCTAACCTTTGTTTTGAAAGAAATGTATTTTCACCTTCGAATATTTTAATCATCACTTCCAAGTAGAATTATGTAATCTCCGTTGAAAATTCTATTGCCAAGAAATTCTGGTTTTTCTCCAATCTTTATTGAAAAATATTTTTCAATAAATGGATCTAAATTACTGAATTCTTCTTCTGTCTTGTAAAGGTATTTATTTGTTTGGTCGTTAAAGAGAGTACCCATAAATCTGATGTCTATATATGGTAGATTCTCTTGATATTCTTCAACTTTTTCTGCAGCTTCTTGATATCCTAAACCTACATCGTAGACTAAAATGGTTGGATCCTCAGAATATATTAAAGGTTTTTCGTAAATATATTCAATATATTTGTGTAAATCGTCATACTTATTTAAACCTGCAATAGGTCCAATGGTGTAAGCATCGAGAGTTAAGCCTTTATCTGTAATTAATTCAAAGTTTGCAATGCTAGGATCAAGCACAAAACTATGTGTTTTAAGGTTCTCTTTCTTGAAAATTTTGATTAATGCTTGTACCTCTTCATTTGAAAATTCAGAATAATCTATGTTTTTGTCAATAATGTTTAAAATTTCAAAAAACTTTATTGGATTTAAAATGGTTTTTGATGAAAAAGCTTTCTCACGAATAGCCATGATTATTCTTTGCTGTCTACGTGCTCTAGCAAAGTCAGATCCTTCATGATTATCATTTGAATGTCGTGAACGTACAAACCTTAGAGCTGTAAGCCCATCCATTGTTTGTAAGCCTTCTTTGAATGAAACTGTTTGGAAGAGATGTTCAGAATCTTCCAGAGGATATTGGTAATCTGTAAACGAATTCTCAACATCAACTTCAAGTCCATCAAGAGCATCTACAAGATCCACAAAACCTGTTAAATTTACCATCATGTAATATTGGATTTCTTTGTTAATTATTTCTTCTACTACTCCCTGTAGCAATTCTAAACCAGAACCAGGTTCTGATCTTTCACCTATTGCATATATTCCATTTATTTTTGTATATCTACCTTGCTCTGGTACTTCAACAAAGAAGTCTCTAGGTATAGATATGAAAATTGCTTGATTATCTTTGTGATCATATGACAGGAACATTATGCTATCTGTGTTTTGTAATCCGGGATTCTCTGCTCTTGTATCAATTCCAACTAGCAGGGCATTTGTATATCTACCAGAACTGTCCTTTTTTAATTGAGGGTCTGATTTTATTGGATTCAATATGTCTCCAAGAGAAATGTTTAAACCCGTTTTTTGTAAGAAATGATTGCAACCAAAAAAAAGTGCTCCAATGACTACAATAACCACAAGGGTGATTGTCCAAATTTTCTTTTTGTTAAAACGTCTTTTGGAAACTAAAGGTTTGACCTTATTTATTGTTGTATCACTAAGTTTGATATTTACAGGCATATGGTTTAGGTTACCTTAAGTATTGTTGTACTTTAGTCTCATGTTCAGACAAGGTTCTTGAATAGCCAGGTTTAATTTCATTATCCTCTTTGTAATGAATGTAATAATAGTAGGAAGTTTCGGAGGGTTCAAATACTGCATTTACGGCATCGAAACCTGGGTTACATATAGGGGTTGGTGGTAAACCATAGTATCGATATGTATTGTAAGAATGGTCTTCTTCTATATCCTGTACAGTAATTACATGTTGCCAATCTTTTCGATGATAGAGTAGAGTAGCATCTACTTGTAGTAGCCATTGTTCCTCCAGTCTTTTTTGTAGTATTCCAGAAATTATCCTGCGATCTGTCGAATTGATACCTTCTCTTTCAATTA
>CAZELS010000038.1:0-4509 GCA_964513165.1 uncultured Candidatus Saccharibacteria bacterium | reverse complement strand
ACGCAGTCAGCATTGATGGTCAAAAAATCACTGACAAAAATTTCATCGTCAAGTTAAACCAACCAAAAATTCTCAAAGTTGGTAAAAAAGTAATTAAGATAATTAAAGGTTAAAAGATGTCAAAGAAAAACAAAATTTTTAAAGAAAAATTTTCTAAATTCATGAGCATTTTCATCATTCTCCTTCTTCTTGGAGGAGTTCTCATTCCTGCCATTATCGTAATTGTAGAAATGTTTGCAGGGGGATAGAGTATGCATGACAACGCTGTCGACACAATCCCTTTAATAGGGCCAAAACAAAAAACATATCTTTCAAATTTACATATTTTTACTGTAAAAGATTTACTTTTCCACATACCGTACAGATACAAGGATACGTCAAATATATTATCCATTTCTCAATTGAAAGAAGAAGGGGAGGGGACAATTCTAGCAGAAGTGGAGAGTATTAAAAATGCTTGGACTAGATACAGAAAGGTTCTAACACGAGCAACGATTAGTGATGAAACTGACAAGATAAAAGTCATTTGGTTTAATCAAAGCTTTTTAACAAAAAATATAAAACCAGGAGAGTCTTTTCTCTTTGAAGGCAAAATTTCACCAAAAACTGGAGAATTGTCAAACCCCTCATATGAAAAATTCACAAACAATCAAACTCATCTTGGCAAGATAACCCCCTTCTATCCAGAGACCGCTGGTATTACTTCAAAATGGTTACGATCTAGAATTAATTGGTTACAACCATATATTGCAAAAATAGTTACAGACAAATTACCAACCGAAATTCTAGAAAAATATAATTTGGATGATTTACCAACAGCGATAAAGAAGATTCATTTTGCCAAAGATTTTGATGATATAGAATCTGCTAGAAAAAGGTTAGCTTTTGATGAGATGTTGGACGTTTCTTTACAAATAGAACAAAGGAAAAAAATTAGAAATGTTAAACTTTCTCCAAAAATCAAAACTTTTGAAGAAGAAATCAAAGCTTTTGTTGCTAAACTACCTTTTGAATTAACAAAAGATCAAAATGTCGCCATTAAAGAAATACTTAAGGATATGAGCAAAGACAAACCTATGAACAGACTCCTAAATGGAGATGTTGGAAGTGGTAAAACAATAGTTGCAGCAACAGCAGCATACAATGCATTCCTTGCTGGGTACTCAACCGTCATAATGGTGCCAACTACAATCTTAGCAAAGCAACACTACAAAACATTTTCTGATCTCTTTGAACATATTGATGTTGAAGTACAGCTTAGGATAACAAAGAGAAAAGTCGCTGATTCAAAGAGACCTAGAATACTCATAGGCACGCATGCGTTACTCTACAATACAGATTTTCCCAAGAAAACAGGATTGGCCATTGTTGATGAACAACATCGTTTCGGAGTCGAACAAAGGTCTAAAATCAGCCAAATGGACAAGAAGGAAAAAATACCTCATTACCTAACTATGACAGCAACACCAATACCAAGAACGCTTACAAGTATAATATATGGTGATATGGATATCTCCTTAATTACTGAAAAACCAAAAAATCGTTTGCCGATTAAAACAGTATTCATATCCGCACAAAAGAGAGAAGAATGTTACAAAGCAATAGTGAGGAATATAAAGAGTTCAAAATATAAAGAGCAAGCATTCATTATCTTTCCTTTGATTGATGAATCAGAAAAGATAGATGCTAAAGCTGCTACAGTAGAATATGAAAAAATTTCCAAAACTTTGTTTTCTGACATAAAAACAAACCTTTTACATGGCAAGGTCAAAGAGGATGAAAAGAACAAAATCTTGGATGATTTTAAAGAAAAGAAAATCTCTGCTCTATTTGCTACCTCTGTAATAGAAGTCGGCATAGATTTTCCCGATGCAACAATGATGATCATAGAAAGTGCTGAAAGATTCGGATTAGCTCAACTACATCAATTTCGGGGAAGAATTGGTAGAGGAGAAAAACAATCATATTGTTTTGTAATTGCAAATTCTGTTACAGAAAATTCTAAAAATCGACTAGCATATTTTTGCAACCATAACTCTGGTTTTGATGTCGCCGAATATGATCTTAAATCAAGAGGACCTGGAGAAGTATATGGATTGAGACAAACTGGTGTACCAATATTGAAAGTTGGAGATATTACAGATTTTGAATTACTTAATCAAACACGTACCGTTGCGCAAGATTTAATTGAAAATAATTTGGATACAGAGGTAACAAATAATCTTTTTCATTAAAACTATGACCAAATTGATAATTGTGCTAGACAATATAAGATCTGTTTTCAATGTAGGTAGCATCTTCAGAACTGCAGATGCTTCAGGCAATACTGAAATCTATTTATGCGGCATTACCCCAACTCCTGAAAATCCTAAAATGCTCAAAACTTCTTTGGGAGCTGAAAAAACAGTACCTTGGAAATATTTTCCCAACACTATGGATGCTGTTACAGAATTAAAGAAACAACAAATATCCATATATTCAGTAGAATTAACAAAAGAAAGTAAACACTTCCAAACTCTAAGCTACGACAAAGAGAAGATTGCTCTAATCTTCGGACATGAAATAAATGGTATCTCTCAACCCATACTAGATCTTTCTGATGAATATGTTTACATACCCATGAAAGGTACAAAAGAGTCACTTAATGTTGCAATAACGGCAAGTATTCTAATTTTCGAAGCTCTAAGATATAATAAGGGATGAGTTTAGGAATACAATCACAAAAGAAAATACGCAAGATGAAAGCAAAATGGAAGGTAGAGTCTTGGGAGGATTATGAAAAAATGGAAAATTCCATTATGAAAAAAATCTTGCAAAACAAAGAACCTAATATCACTGGCAATGTAAGAATCATTGCCGGTAAAGCAAAAAATTGCTTGCTTGATATACCAAGAAATACAAGACCTTTGACAGATCGTTTGAAAACAACAATTTTCGATGTTTTAGGTTCAGATATATACAAAAAAAACATTCTTGACCTTTATGCCGGAGCTGGTTCATTTGGACTAGAAGCCATATCTAGAGGAGCAAAGAGCGCGACATTTGTTGATACAAGTAAAAGTGCTGCATATATTTTAAACAACAATATTGAAAAAACAGGTTTTCTTGAAGATACAATTGTCATAAAACAAAAGGTTGAGGATTTTCTCGGTGAAAAAGAGAATTTAAAAGAAACCTACGATTTAATATTTCTAGATCCTCCTTACAAAAAATTCAACACAAAACACTTCGGCGAAATTGAAAACATCCTTAATGTTACAAAAACTATGTTACCTGGTTTTAAAAAAGGAAACAAAAAAAAGTTCAAGGGGGCAATCATTCTTAAACACCCAAGAAGATATCCATTAGAAAAATTAGATCTAACAAATCTGGTAAAGATAGAAACATATAATTTTGGTTTAAATGCAGTAAGCATATATATCGTTAAGCTTGATATTTGAAAGAAAGATGTATAAAATAGTTTAAATATGACATATACACATTCCCAATAATTTTTAATTTACTCTTTTTTGGATGATAATATAAAAATGGAAAATACCCCTGAAGTTGAAAAAATGCGCCATACTTTGTCCCATATACTGGCACAAGCAGTACTAAATCTTTTCCCTGAAACAAAACTTGGAATAGGACCTGCCATTGAAAATGGTTTTTACTATGATTTTGAATTTAAAAAACCAATTACGGATGAAATTTTGCCACAGATTGAAAATGAAATGAAGAAAATTGTAAAGCAAAATTTGCCTTTGAAGCAAATTATCAAAACAAGGGAAGAAGCTATGAAATACCTTGAAGATGAAAAACAAACATACAAGCTTGATCTCATTAAGAATATTCCTGAAGAAAAATTTAGTTTTTTTGTTTCTGGTGACAATCATTTTTCAGATCTTTGTAGAGGTCCTCATTTAGAATCTACAGGAAAAGTAAAAGCATTCAAATTAAGTAAGATTGCTGGAGCATATTGGAAAGGAGACGAAAAGAACCCTATGCTAACCCGAATATATGGTATAGCCTTTTCTTCAGAAAAAGAACTCGAAGAATACGAGAAAATGATGGAAGAAGCAATAAAAAGAGATCATCGAAAACTAGGCAGGTCTCTAGATTTGTTTTCTTTCCATGAAGAAGGACCAGGTTTTGTGTTTTGGCACCCTAGAGGTTTAAAATTTCGAAACAAATTGATTGAATACTGGCAGGATATACATGAAAGAGAAGGGTATGTTGAAGTAAAGACTCCAATACTCTTAACTATGGAAACTTGGGAAAAGAGTGGTCATTTAGATAACTTTTTGGAGAAAATGTATCTTGTAAAAACAAATGATACCGAAGAGATGAACTATGCTGTAAAGCCAATGAATTGTGATGGAGGAATGTTAATATACAAAACAGAGCAAAAATCTTACAAAGACCTACCTCTTAGAATGGGAGAACTTGGTACAGTACATAGATATGAAAGCTCTGGAGAAGTACACGGTCTCATGAGAGTTAGAGAATTTACACAAGACGATGCCCATA
>CAZELS010000037.1:0-12108 GCA_964513165.1 uncultured Candidatus Saccharibacteria bacterium | reverse complement strand
AGGTTGCTTTCCTCCTGGAGAAGTAAAAAGTAAACAATTAGCTGACGTAGTTTTCTCTGGAGGACTAATTCGTCACAACAATGGGTATGCAACTTGGTTTGGAGGATTAAGCGATGCACAAGCTGGTCGTAAACTTGTCGTTGACCCTTTTGCTTTGAATTTTTGTTAAAATAGGGGTATATAATTTTTTAGAAATACCCCTATGACAAAAACTTTAGAAAACTTAGCAAAAGCATTTGTTGGAGAATGCCAAGCAAGAAATAGATATACCTTCTATTCAAAAGTTGCAAAAAAGGAAGGATATGAACAAATAGCGGAAGTAATTTTACTTACTGCTGACCAAGAAAAGGAACACGCTCACTGGCTTTTCAAATTAATCAACAAACTTAAAGAAAACAATGATGATATTGTTGTAGAAGGACCTGTTCCAACAATATATGGAACTACTACAGAAAATCTAAAAGCCGCCATTGCTGGTGAAAATCACGAATATACTGAAATGTATCCAGAATTTGCAGATATTGCAGAGAAAGAAGGTTTTAAAGATATTGCTGACAGATTAAGATCAATAGCTATTGCAGAAAGCCATCATGAAGAGAGATTTAAGAAAATGTTAGAACAAGTCGAAAAGAAAACTGTCTTCAAGAAAGACAAGGAAGTTTGGTGGACTTGTAGAGAATGTGGTTTCGTTCATTTTGGTGAAGAAGCACCTGAAAAATGTCCTTCTTGTGACCATGAACAAGCATTCTATGAGATTAAGTGCGAAGAATACTAGAAAGAATATCTTTCGTTTCTGATATATTGTTCAATTCAAAAAGTTTTTTCCTAAGAGAAACAAGCTCTTCTTTTTCTCTAAGGTAACCGTGATAGAATTTTTTAATTGAGCTCCATCCTTTTTCAGGATATTTTTGTACAAATTCCTCCATTTTTTCTAAATGGAACATTAGGGTCTGAACTCTTTCTTTGTCATCTGGTTCAATGTTTGCAAAAACCCAAGGATTTTTTAAAACTTCCCGACCAATCATAATGCCATCAATTTTGTACTTTTCAATATATTCTTGTGCCTGTGCCATATTACAAATATCTCCATTACCTACAATTTGTGTTTTTGGAGAAATTTCATTTTTCAAATCAACAATTTCAGAAACCACATTCCAATCTGCATTTCCTGAAAAAAGTTGTTTTGCAGTTCTCAGGTGAACAAAGAGTGTTTCTAGTTTCAAACCCAACAAAAACCCCAACCATTCCAGATCAATTCCATCAAAACCCAGCCTCGTTTTCACACTAACAGGGCAATCTGTTGCATCTTGAACACCTTTGACAATATCTTTTACTAATTCTTTTTTCCCAATCAATGCAGCTCCACATTCTGCATTCAAAACCTTTTTTACAGAACAACCCAAATTAATATTTACACCATCAAAGTTAAATTTTCCCAGAAATTTAGTAGCTTTTACAAAATTCTCTGGCTTGTTACCCCAAAGCTGTACAATGATTGGAGATTCATCCTCTGTTTTTTCTAAACGATGCATAACGTGTTTTCTTCCTTCAGATACAAGCCCATCAACATTCACAAATTCTGTAAAAAAAGTTTTTGGTCTACCAATTTTTAACAAAACCTGTCTAAAAGGGTAGTCTGTCACATCCTCCATCGGTGCTAAAAAGATGTTTTGATTTTTCCTATGCATATCAATATAATGGAATGTATTTAAGATAAGGATTTTTTGAATATAAAAGATAATAGCAAAAAATACAAATCAATGTCTGGAGCAGATGCAGTAGTCAAAGGAGCCGTTGATTCTGGTGCAAAATTTCTCGCTGGATATCCAATAACTCCTTCTTCTCAAATCATGCATTCTTGGAGAAAATTAGGAATAAAGAACAAAAGTTTGAAGTTCTTACAAATGGAGGACGAAATTGCATCAATTCATTCAGTAATTGGTGCTTCACTCGCAGGACTAAAAGCATTTACAGCTACTTCAGGGCCAGGATTTTCTCTAATGCAGGAGGGCTTAGGACTTGCTTTTGCAATGCAAGTTCCTTTAGTTGTTTTTCATTCGCAAAGACAAGGTCCCGCAACAGGAATGCCTACAATGCCAGCACAAGGAGACATACTTCAAACACAATATGGTACTCATGGAGACTACGCTTCCATTGTTTTCTACCCAAATTCAATCAAAGAACTTTACACATATACCATAAAGGCATTTAATACTGCAGAAGAATGTAAGTCACCTGTTGTTCTACTTTCTGATGCATATACAACTAATATGCATGAAGAAGAAGATCTTACGCAATACAAAATAAAAGTTAAATCTAGAAGTTTAGAGCCTCTTACTAAAAGTAAAATGCCCAGGCACTTTTCAGGACTCACAAAAAACAAAGCTGGAATCGAGACATTTGAAGGAGAAACCTACAAAAATTGGATAGACGAAAGAAGAAAGTTGGTTTTTGAAACCGGCAAGAAACATTTTTACTATGAAAAGATGGAAAGGAAAAATTCCAAAATTTTAATCATTGCCTACGGAAGTGTGTCTAGAGTTGTAAAAGAGATTGTAGACGAGAACGAAAAATTCTCTTACTTTAGACCAATTACAATGTTTCCAATACAAAAAGATTTTCTAAAGAAGATATGTAAGAAATATGAAAAGATTTTTGTTGTTGAAATGAATGAAGGACAATATGCAAATCAAATTGAAGCAGCAATATTGCGAGAAGTTAAAAAAGTTCGAGTAATTGGAGCAAGTATGCTTAAAAAAGATATTTTGAAAAATTTAAAATAGTATGGATATTGTAAAAAAAGACAAAAAAAGAATATGGTGTCCTGGATGTGGACTTTTCTTGATTGAAAAAATCATTTCTGATGAAATAGTTAGGATGGGATGGAGTAAAAAAGACACCGTAATTGTTTCTGGAATAGGGTGTACCGCAAGAATGTCGGAATATTTTAATCTCGATTCAATGCACGTAAGCCACGGAAGAACAATTCCTGTTGCAGAAGGAATTAAAATGGCAAATCCAAAAATCAACGTAGTAATCATTTCAGGAGATGGTGATTTGCTAAGTATCGGAGGAAATCATCTTTTACATGCAATAAAGAGAAATCCAAATATTTCTGTATTTTGTAATAGCAACAGAGTTTATGCAATGACAGGAGGACAGACATCTCCTACAACTACAAAAGGGGAGGAAACAAAAACAGATCCAGAAGGATATGTACAAGATGCTTTAGACATTAAACCGATGTTTTTAAATGCAAAAGACAATTTTTTTGCAAGAACAAATACTTTAGATTTAGAACATTTTAAAAAAGCAACTAGGAAAACTCTAAAATGCAAAGGTTTTTCATTTTTAGAAATAGTTTCTCCTTGTGCTGCAAATTTAGAAAGAAAGTTGAAAACAAATGATATTGGTAAAGTAATGGGAGAATTTAAAAAAGAAGTAAAAAAATATGAATACGAAAAACTTTAAAATCAAAATCTATTCTGTAGGAGGGCAGGGAATCAAATCCATGTCCAGAAGATTAGAGGAAAGCCTTTCTCACAGGTATGATTTGTTTTTTACCTCCTTAGTTATTTATGATGGCATCATCAAAGGAGGTGCTGTGGAAACAAATATTGTCATTTCTGACAAAAAGAATCCAATTCCATTTTTCGATGAATGTGACATTTGCATATTTACTACAGAAGTTAAAAAAGCAATTCCAAGTAAAAAAACAATTACATTAAAAACATTTTCTAGGGATGATTCTTTAGATCTTCAGAAGGGTTTAGAGAATGAAATTTTTGCGTTTTTTGAAAAGAAAAATACAAAAAAACCATAATTCCTGTAAATATAAATACTCCTTGTGGAATAGTTATGAAATAGTGGTCAAAGGATGCAATTATGACTATTGATATGACCAAGAAGCGCATTAACCAACCCCCCTTTTGAAAAGCTCTGATGAAAAGATAGAGAAGAAAAACAAGAAGAGGTACTCCAAAAACAAAACCATATTCACTCAAAAGAAGTAAAAACACATTGTGTACTGGCTGTAATAGTAAAAAACCTTTTGCATTGTAAACGGGAAAAGTTTCGATAGCATAGAGAAATCTTCCTACACCAATACCCCAATATGGATACTCTTTCATTACTTCTTTTGACACCCTTACAAGTTCCATTCTCTCAAAAAAGCTTGAGTCTTCTTGTGTAAAAATATTTGTAAATCTCGTGAGTATGAGAGGATAAACAAGAAGGATTTTTTGTTTAAAAAAGAATTTAATACAGAAAAAAAGAAGCCAAAGAATTAAAACCAAAAATATCGTAATTCTACTGAACGTAAGAAATATCAATACTGTTGAAAGGATGGGTGTAATTAAAAATATCTTTTTCTTTAAAAAAGGCATACAAAAAAGAACAATGAGGAAAAGGTAGCCGGCAAGAATATTAGGGTGGGGGAATGTTCCATATGATCTCAAAAACAACACTTCATTTAATTCAACAAAGCTAGATCCAAACATACCTTTAACTACTTGTGATTCTCCCAAAAAAGTTAATCCTAAGCTATGCCCATATCTAAATTGCAAAAGACCTACGAGAAATTGAATTATTACCGAAACAAGTAAAACAAGTCCAAAAAGATTGATGTGTTTTTTGAAAGAAACGTTTTGAAAAAGAATGTAAGCAGTAAAAATGTAAAAATACAATCTCAAAACTAATATTGAAGAAACAAGATTCCAATCTAAAAATATTTTTACAAGAAAAAAGGTTAGTAATGTTAAAAAAAAGATTTTTGGAATTTTTTTAAAAGAATTTCGTTTAAAAAAAGCAAATATTAAAGTAAGAAAAACAAAAATATCTAAAATACTAAGAGTAGGGACAAGGTAATTTGATGAAATACCTTGAATATATTCAGTAGAAAATTTTAATTGCAATGTTAGATTAAAAGGTAGTATGAAAAGAAGAAAACACGATGATACGAGAAACCATTTTTTTGTTTTGAAACCAAGAAAAAAATACAAAATGAGTAAGAGGAGAGAGAAAAATATTCTTCCGAGATCTAAAGAAAAAATCTCATTCACATTTTGTTATTTAAAAATTATTCTGCTTCCTCATCATCCTCTTCAGGATTAGTAACTACACCTAATTCTTCTTCTGTTAAAGGAATGATTCGAATAAAACGCTCCCTGCCTTCTCCAACACTTTCTGTTTTTACATCATCAACATCCTGCAAGTGCATATGTACTTCTCTTCTGTCTGAAGGAGACATTGGGTACAAGTCGACAGGTTCTCCCAATATCCTTGCATCTTCTACCTTTCTCTCTACTTTTTGTATTAATGTTTCTAATTTTTTCGCTCTGTAATCTCCTACATCTAAAATGACTCTAAGTTTTTCTAAATTTTCTTCTTTTTCCTTTTGTTCACTCCTAAGAGCGTTTTTCAACATCATATGTAGGACATATTGCATTGATTCAATATTCTTTCCTCCTGTACCAATGACATATCCGACATTGTCTCCTTTTAGAAAAACTTTCACTAAAAAATTTTCTCCATCTACAAACTCATATTCAGCATCTGCATTTATACCTAAAAGAGCTATGAATTTATCTAATTTTTTTGTTATGAATTTTTCGTCTAACATTGTAATTTTCTAAAAAATTAATTTCTTTTCTTAAAAGGATTTAATGATTTGAAAGTCTCTCTAGTTTTTTCTTTATCTATGAAGTAGTACTGAACAACAAGCATTATGGACTGAACTAGCCAGTAAACGCCTAATACTGAAGGTACTGTAAGTGTAATGTAAGCTGTCAAAAGAGGGAATATCGTTGTCATAGATTTGGTCATTTGTTTTTGCATTTCCTCTTGTGGCATAGGTTCGTTAGATTTTGATTTTTTAGATTTCTTTAGATTTGTTGCTTGCATTGCTTGCATAAATCGTGAAGAAATATACTGGACAAAACCTACAGAAATTGCTAAGAAAAGATATGCTATACCTTGTGCTGCTAAATATCCATACTCTTTTGCTATTGCCATGTAATTCTTTGACAGATCCCAGAACAAAAACCTAGTCTCTATTGAAAAGTCTTTTGCTCCTCCAATAACCCATCTTTCTACAAAAGGGTAGAGACCTTCATATGAATTTTCTGTTGTAACGACTCTAATGACTTGAATAATTACAATGAGGAGGACCATTTGCGGGATAAAGTTAAAGAGACATCCAAGTGGATTGTATCCAGATTCTTTGTAAAGCTTTATCTGTTCTTTTGCCAAAAGTTCTTTGTTGTTTGCATATTTCTTTTGCAATGCTTCCAACTTAGGCTTTAATGTAGCCATAGTTTTCGTCATCGCCATTTGCTTTCTAGTACTAGGGATAAGGATGAGTCTAACAATAATTGCAATTACAATTACTGCTAATCCTAAATTGTTCCCCATTATATGGTAAAGAACGAGTAGGGTATTTAATATTGGATGAAACAAAAAATTATTCCAAATAAAGCCAAACATTTTTTCAAAAATTTTTAAATATTAACTAAATAACAGGGTCATATGTACCAGTAACTGGTGTTGAAACTGGATTACATTTAAAAAACCTTTTTAATCCAAGGCTTAAACCTCTAAAAATACCATACCTGTCTACTGCTTCATATGTATATTGAGAACACGTGGGTGTAAATCTACAAAATCTAGTACTTGGAAATATTTTTCCTGCAAATCCATAGTCAAAAGAAAAGACTTTTTGATAACCTTTGATTAATTTCAATATGACAAATTTCATTTTTTCAATAATTTTCTAAATTGCTCTAAAAGTTCTTTTTTTAAAGATTCAAAATCTTCTGGTTCTTTAAAAGCTATGTAAACTATTTTAAGTTTTGAATTTTCAAAAAAATCTTCGTTTAACAAATTCTGAATAATATATCTAATTCTTCGCTTAATTTTGTTTCTTCTGTTTGCTTTTCCTACTTTCTTTCCAACTACGATACCAAATTGCGTGTTTTTCAATTCCTTTTCTTCTAAACCGATCAACATTCCGAATTCTCCCTTTTCCTTGCGTCCCTGATTATACACCCTATCAAAATCTTTTTTTGGGAATAATCTATATCTTTTTTCAAGCATGCTACCTAATGGTTTTAGTTTTCTTTTTTCTTAGCAAGCTGTATTCTTCCGTGGCAGTAAGGTTTTGTCTTCCTTTTGTTCTTCTTCTTTTCAAAACTTCTTTTCCCTTACTAGTTTTATTTCTTTTCAAGAATCCAAACTTTCTAATTCTTTTTAAATTTTTGGGTTGATATGTTCTTTTCATTTGAAAAAGCTGTTTTTAATTACGGATGATTATATATGAAGAAGGGGGCTGTGTAAATGCTTGTTAGTATTTTATTATGTAATTAACAACAATATATGGTTGGAGATTGCTATGTCCCTCACCTCCTCCAGTATTCTGATTAGTTGCTGTTGTAGCAACATTAGATGCCGTTGAAGTAGTTATACTACCAGAATATGCTGTACCAGTACTATTACATCTATTTGCCCTTAAAATATTTGCCGTTCCAGCAGTACAGCCTTCGCCTCCCTGTGTTAATCCGTGCCCATGGGCATTTTGTGTATGATTGTGAGAATTTTGCGTATGAGTATGAGAAGGGAGTTCATCAATAGTTAAAGTATGAGTTTTTGAACCCCCAGTCTCTCCTAATACATCGAATGATTCGTCAGATGAATAAAGACCGGTAGAAGTATTGCCTTTCATATTTGGCAAATTAAATGTTGTTGTGCCATTCCCACTTCCATAGGTAGTCCCCAGTACATCAAAAAGCTCCGCATATTCTGTTCTTGAAATCTCAGACCCATTACAAAGCAAATAGCCTTCTGGAGGTGTACCCCCCGCAAAAATTTTGATAGCCCCCGTAAACATTGTTCCTTCTGTACCTTCTGGGAAAGGAATATTATCTCCTGGGGGAAAAAGAGTTGGATTCAACCAAGATGCAAGAGAAATGTTTACAAGAGAAACAAGCAGAAGACAAGAGATGGTAAAGCAAACCAAAAATTTCTTTAGAAATGTAGTCTTATATCTTTGCTTTTCTTTTTTCATAACTCAATATTATAGATATATTAAATAGGTTTTTTTCTTTTGCTACTATTAAGCCTATTTTCGCCTCATTGTAGCATTTACAGAAACTTTTGTAAAAATTCCCCTCTGTCATTCTACCCAAAATAGAGAAGTGTCTTTTAATTCAAAAATCCTTTTCAAAAAACAATTTCTTTCTTCCCTCCAACATCTTATCCACAAAATTTTTCATTTCATATATAATGATTTCTTAATCACTGCCCCGTGTAAAAACTAGTTTCTTTTTTATTTGATTTTCTTTGTCTTATGCAGAAAATTGACATCCAGGAGCAGTTCGATGACATACCCTTACCTAAGATAGCAGACAAGGGTGTTGCTTTCGACGAAGAAAATGTGGATAAAAATTGGAAAATTCTTAAAGAGCTCTTGAAAATGAAGATTTCTCACAGAGAGTTCGTCATGTGGTACGAAGGTTTCTATCTTTCAAAAATCTCTAACGGAATTGCAGAGTTTTTATGCAACAAACCATATCAAAGAGAATGGATTTTAAATAATCATTCCAGTCTTCTGAAAAACATCCTGCTGGAAACAGTAGGGCAGAATCTGGATATTTTGATAAATATTAAAGATTCTGAAGGTAAAAAAAGTAAGAACAAATATGAATATCATTCTCCATATGAGATTGATATGCCAATTTTTGATTCAGAAAACAATATTGAAGAAAAAAGAAAAAAATCTGTTGAATGTGCTCAGTTAAACCCCTCGTATTCTTTTGAAAATTTCATCATTGGAACAGGGAACAGGTTAGCCCATGCTGTGTCTCAAGCAATTACAGAAAAGCCGGGGAAGGCATACAACCCCGTCTTTTTTTATGGACGCACAGGTGTTGGTAAAACACACTTAATGCAAGCTGTTGGTAATGAAATTTTGAGTAAAAATCCAACAAAAAAAGTTTTGTATTGTAACTCTGAAGCTTTTTTAAACAATGTGATAGATGCTATTAGGACAGGAACGACAGAAAAATTTAGAAATAATTACAGAAAATTGGACGTTTTGATAATTGATGACATTCAATTTATTACCTCTTCACCAAAAACACAAGAAGAATTGTTCCATACTTTCAATTCTCTCTACCTTAGTAACAAACAAATTATCATGGCTTCAGACAGGCCACCAAAGGAAATAGATGGTTTAACAGATAGGTTGAGATCAAGGTTTGAAGGTGGGATGGTCTGTGATATTCAACCACCTGATTATGAAACTAGGATGGCAATACTTCTAAAGAAAAGCCAGGAGCACAAAATTAATCTTCCCGATGAGACCTTAGAAGTTATAGCTTTAAATATAGAGAGTAATATACGTGAATTAGAGGGGGCAATAACTAAGATTGCAACAACCATAAAAGTGTTGGGAACAGATGTCACAGAGGATGAAATAGTACAGATTCTTGCACTGGATATCGAAAGTAAGAGAAAAAGAATTCCTCCTGATAGGGTGATTGATGTTGTGTGTGAGGTATTTGATGTTACAAAGAGAGAAATTAAAGGAAAGAGAAGAACGGCATATGTTGCACTTTCAAGGCAGGTTGTTATGTATATTTTAAGGGATGTTTTAGAAATTCCTTTAGAAAAGGTTGCTAAGCAAGTTAACAGAAAAGACCATACTACAGTGCTTCATGCATGTGAAAAAATTTTAAATATGGTTAACAAAGACAAGAAATTTGCAGAAAAGATTGGAAAATGTAAATATTTGTTGTCAGAATAGTAAAAATCCCTAGTGTATAATTCTGTGGTTAAGTTGTGGATATATTGTGCATAAAAAGCACTTTATCCTCAAAAATTTGTTGCTGTAGGAATGGGATTAATTAATGCTATTTAGATAAAATACCGTTTTTTTAAAAGCACTATAGTTTTCAAAAAATAGACATACCTTTTTAATCCACAATTAATATCCACGAATTAAAATGTTTTCATTACAAGGAAATTTGTAATAGGGTATTAATATGAAAGGATTTTTTAACTATTGGGTAATCCACAAGAAAAATTTTTTGTTTTATTATTATCAAAACAAGGAAATTTGATCTTTTTTAAAAAGTTAAAAACATATCTACACCCCTTACTACTACTACTAGTTATATATAATAATAGAACAGAGAAGGATGAATTTAGATTAAAAAGTTTTAGAGTTTTTTCTTTGTATAGAAGTTTAAAAAATTCTCAAAATAATATATACTCATACATACATCGATTTAATAAATATCTTTTATGAAATTTTCTTGCAATCAAGATACTTTCGCAAAATACCTAAGCATCTTAAGTAGAATAGTAAATGCTAGACCCGGTTTACCAATACTAAATAACATTCTTTTTGATGTATCAAAAAATAAAGTATCTATGACAGCAACGGATTTAGAGGTAAGTTTAAATTGTTGGATAGGCGCAGAAGTTATTGATGGAGGTAAAATTACCATTCCAGCAAAGCAATTATCTGAATTTGTTAATTCTATACCATCTGAAAAAATAGATGTCGCACTTGTAGACAATACAGTGACAATAGATGCAAAGCATAATAATGCCAAGTTTAATACTATTTCTCCAGAAGACTATCCTGTTGTACCAAGTATAAAAAAGGGAGAAAAAGCAATATTAAAAATTAAAAAAGAAGAATTATTGCTTGCTGTAAATAGAGTTGTTTTTTCTGCTGCACATGATGATATAAAACCAGTGTTAACAGGAGTTTTAGTGGAATTAACAAAGGATAATATTAGTTTTATAGCAACTGATGGTTTAAGACTATCAAAACAAATGCTTGAATTAAGTTCAGAAATTGAAGAAGACTTACAACTTCTTGTCCCTGCTAAAGCTTTAGAGGAACTAGCAAAGATAATTATGGACTTTACAGATGAAGATGATGATGAATATATTGAAATTTTTTATATAAAGGAAAAAAATCAAATTCTTTTTAGATACAACGATATTGATTTAGTCTCTAGATTGATTGATGGCCAATTTCCAGAATACAAACAGATAATTCCAACGGGATTTCAAACAAAAATTGAATTTAAAAGATCAGAATTTCTAAATTCCCTAAAAGTAGTAAATATTATCGCTAGGAATATTTTAGGTAATAAAATAGAAGTTGATGTACAAATACAAAAAAATAAAATAAATCTTTCTGCAGTTCAGTCAGAGATAGGTACTAACAAAAGTGATTTCGACATTAATGGTGAAGGAGAAGAGTTAAAAATAGGTTTTAGTGGTAAATTTCTAAACGATATTTTGAATAATATTGGTTCCGAAGAAGCAGTTTTTGAAGCAAACACTTCTGTTACTCCTGGAGTTTTCAAAGTTAAGGATGATGAAAACTACATTCACTTAATTATGCCAATGAGGCTCTAGAGTTTTCTTCTCGATCATTCAACCTGTAACCAAACCCATGTATTGTTTGTATTATATCTCTATTACTTATCTTATCCCTAAGCCTTTTTATATGAACATCAACAGTATTTGAATTGTTGATTTTTCTGTAATCCCAGACATGGTCTAAAAGCTCATTTCTACTAACAGTTCTATTTTTGTTTCTAATTAAATATTCGAGCAAACAAAATTCCTTTTTACGCAATAAAATTTCATTTTTGTCTTTAAAAACAGTTTTTGCTTGTGTATCAACATGTAAACTCTTTGTATTTAAAACATATTTACCTTTATTTCTTGGTCTTTTTAAAATGTTGCTTATTCTTAAAAGAATTTCTTGAGAAGGGAAGGGATAATCTAAAATATCGTCAAAACCAGTTTTAAGTAATTGAACTTTTTTTACCCAATTTTTACTTGTATTTAAACCAATAATGCAAAGATCGGGATTTTCAAATCTCATTTTCTTTAAAATTTCTTCTGTAAAATCAATATCGATATTTGCAATCAAAATATCACAATCTTTTACATAAAAGTTGAACTTTTCAGGACTTTTTATTATTACAACATAACCATGGTTTTTCAAAGAAATCCCTAGGGCTTCAGATATTAATTTTGAACTTTCTACTAAAAGAATATTCATTGGTTTTATATTTAGAATTT
>CAZELS010000036.1:0-3132 GCA_964513165.1 uncultured Candidatus Saccharibacteria bacterium | reverse complement strand
TTCTTATATTTGAAATCCTTCTTAAATTTGCAATATTTATTTCAAATACACCACAAGGTTTTGTTAATTTTCGATTCTTCAGAACATCTTGGTTTGGTTCTCCAACTAAACCTAAGTATATCTTTTTGTTATCAATTGATGATGTCACAACAGCAACTCTATTTATATCAAAGAAAGGAAGTATATTTTTTATATAATTTGGAAATATTTCATTATTTACTTTGTTTACAGATTCGTAGTTTACTTCTTCTATTTTTAAAATTCCAAGCAAATTGTCGAGATAGAATTTGGTGTCGTAGTAGATATCTTTACTATCCGAAGTAATTAAAAACGAAAGACATTTATGCTCTATTGGTAATTGCTTCTTTTTATCAAAATCTAATTTATTATGTACCTTATTTATTTCGAAAATTGCAAATTCTTCATAACCATTGTTTATATTTATATTAACCTTTTCTATCAACGAAGGTATCAATGTACTACGCATATATTCTAACTCTGGTGAGAGAGAATTAGTTAATCTGTAATTGTTTTCTATATTCAAATCACAGTCTGTGTAAAGTTTCTGACCTATGAAATTATATGTTAAAACCTCATTTGCCCCTATTTCCTTCAAAGCTTTTCTAATCTTTGTGTCAAATCTGATACTTGCATTTGTTTTGGTTGCACTGATTTCTCTTGTAGGTAATGTCAATTCTATATTATTGTATCCATGCAACCTTGCAACTTCTTCATGTATATCTTCTTGTATTTTTAAGTCTTGTCTATATGTAGGAATTTCCAAAGTAACTAAATCAGTATCCTCTGTTTCAGAAATATCATGTATTTCCACATTAGAGAGAATTTTTAATATTTCATCCTTAGTGAGTTTAAGACCTGTATGCTTACAGAGATATGAGATTGAAAAAGTGAGCTTGTGAGGTTTTGGTAATTCTGTGTAATCATCTTTTATTTCTCCAGCAATTTTTCCACTGCAAATCTCTGAAATCATTTCAATTGCCTTGTAGAGTGATGGTTCACACAAATTTGAATCTTGTCCCTTAGAAAATCTTGTTACAGCATCTGTTACAAGTCCCAATTCCATAGAACTTTTGCGAATGTTGTAAAGGTCAAAATTTGCACTTTCAATAATTATGTTTTTTGTGTTTTCATCAATCTCTGTATCTAGTCCACCCATAATTCCTCCAATTGCTATTGGATTTTGACTATCACAAATGATTACGTTTTTCTCACTTAGCTCTCTTGTTTTACCATCTATGGTTGTAATCTTTTCACCTTTTCTTGCTGTTCTAATTGTTACAATGGCATTGTTTTTTGCATGTATGTCTTTTGATTTTACTTTGTCATAGTCAAATGCATGTAAAGGTTGTCCTGTCAAGATCATTATGTAATTAGTTATATCGACGACATTGTTCACAGATTTTATACCTAAAGATGAAAGCCTTGCTTTTAACCACATTGGAGAATCTGTTACGTTAATGTCTCCCATTGTCACAGCCATATATCTAGGACAAAATTTTCTACATTTGTTGTTAATTACAAGAGGTAATTTTTCATTAGTACCTTTTATCTTTTTTGGATTTTTCATCCAACTTGGTGTTTCAAATGGAATTTTCAATATACCGGATATTTCTCTAGAAATACCAATCATTCCAAATACGTCTGGTCTAATTGTTAAAGCTTTGTTTTCAACTTCAAAAATGTAGTCGTTTATATCAAGTGTTCTTGCAAAATCATCCCCAGCATTACAATCTATGTCTAAAGTCATTACCTTTTCATGTTCGGATGAAATGTCGAGTTCCTTCTCTGAAGCTAACATACCATCTGAGTCTACACCTCGTAATTTTGTTTTTTGTATTATGCCATCAAATCTATCAGGATAGGCGTTGAATGGGACCTTTGTACCTGTTGGTAGATATACTACTTTGTCTCCTACATTTAGAGTTTTATCTCCTGCAACTACTTGTACTTTTTTCCCTCTTCCAATGTTAACGATATATATGCCTAACTTATCTGCATTAGGGTGCTCCTTTTTCTCAAGAATTTCTGCAATAACTATACCTTTGTATTTTTCGATTAAATTTTCAACATTCTCCACTTCTGCGAGATGTGATTTCAATCTTTCTTCAAGATCTTTTGCACTCACATTCATGTCTTTAATATATTCTTTTATCCAGTTGTAGGATATTTTCATTCTTCTCTATTTAAAATTGATCTAAAAATTCTAATTCCCCAGAATGTAATTTGCGAATGTCATCTATACCATGTTTGATCATCACCATTCTGTCTAAACCAAATCCCCAAGCGAATCCGGAATATTTTTGTGAATCTATGCCACCTTCTTTCAAAACATTTGGGTGTATCATTCCACATCCCATTATTTCAATCCAGCCACCATAGTTGCAAATCTTACAACCCTCTTTCTTACAAAAAGGACAACTGATGAGGAATTCTGCATCTGGTTCAGTAAATGGAAAATATGCCGGCTGTATTTTAACTTCTAGTGTTGTATTAAAAAAGGCTTCGAGATATGCCTTTATTGTGCCAAACATATCTCCCATGGATATATCTTTGTCTATATATACTCCCTCGACCTGGTGGAGAGTATGTTCGTGACTAGCGTCTGTTGCTTCATTGCGGAAACATCTGCCTGGTATAACTACGCGGATTGGTATTTCGTATTTTCTTAGAATTCTGTTTTGCATTGTTGATGTATGTGCAGGGGGTATGAATCCTTCCTCTGTCCAAAATGTATCCCAGTTATCTCTGGCAGGGTGTCCTACAGGAAAATTTAATGCTTGGAACATATTGTAATCATTGTCTATTTGTCTTGATTCTTCAATTTCAAAACCCATCTTTTGAAAAATGTTTAAAACATATTCAAGCTCTTGTGTAAGTGGGTGTTGACTACCTAATTTATTTAAAAATTTTGGCTTTTTTTCTTCAGCAGTATTTATTGCAAATGGTGCTGTAACATCAATTTGTTCTTTCGAAAATTTTGGTTTTAATTCAACACTGACTTGATCTATTTTGTTCTCAACAAATTCTTTCAAGATGTTTACCTCTTTTCCAAATTTTGCTCGTTCCTCTTTCTTTTGTTTTCCGATGTTTTTTAAAAGTTCTTTTACGGGA
>CAZELS010000035.1:0-3006 GCA_964513165.1 uncultured Candidatus Saccharibacteria bacterium | reverse complement strand
TGGAGGTCCTGCAAGATTGCCAAAAGGCAAGGAAAAATATTTAAGTCTTTTGAGAGTTGATACTGTATATGGTCGTCCGGCTGCTGATTGTGCGAATAGGCCTGATTTTGCTAAATTAACTGTAATTTTTCCTAGAAAACAAATTAAATTAGAAACGACTCCTGAAGTATATTCTACGAGAATAATTGATTTACTTTGCCCAATTGGCTATGGTCAAAGATCTATGATTGTTTCTCCTCCTAAGACTGGTAAAACAACGATAATTAAGGAAATTGCTCATGGTGTAGCTACAAATGCACCAAAAGCCAAATTGATTGTTGTGTTGGTTGGTGAAAGACCTGAAGAGGTCACGGATATGCAAAGAAGTGTTAAAGGAGATGTGTTTGCTTCAAATTTTGATGAAATGCCAGAACATAACTGTAAAGTAGCTGAGATGGCCCTAGAAAGAGCTAAGAGGCTGGTAGAATGGGGAGAGGACGTAGTTATTCTAATGGATAGTATTACGCGATTAGCAAGAGCATACAATATTACTATGCCTACATCTGGAAGAACTCTTTCAGGAGGTTTTGATCCTGTAGCATTGTATCCACCAAAAAGGTTTTTTGGTGCTGCTAGAAATTTCGAAGAAGGTGGTAGTTTGACAATAATTGCTACTGCACTTGTCGAAACAGGTAGTAGAATGGATGACCTTGTATATGAAGAATTTAAAGGTACTGGTAATATGGAACTTCATTTAGATAGGAGATTGTCTCAACGTAGAATTTATCCTGCAATTGATATTGAAAAATCTGGAACTAGAAATGAAGAACTTTTGATGGATAAAGATGTTTTGAACCAATCTTGGAGAATGAGACGTATGTTTGATGTTTTGAGTGATAATGAAAGTCCAACAGAGATAGTGATTGATCGTATGAAGAAGACAAAAAACAACGAAGAACTTTTAGCCACCCTCCACGAAGCTTAAAAATTTGTACTAAAAACGCTTTTTGATATAATATCCTTAAGTTTACATTTTTGTATTGTTAAACGACTATGGAAGAAAATTCAGAGTCTCGAAAAAGCATTAGAGGGTTGAGTTTCAAAAATATTGTTGAGAAGGAAGAGAGTCAGGCGGCCCTTGATGATTTTCCACAAAATCATACATTTTTCAAAAAAGCCTATTGGAAATTCAACAGGTTTGTTCTTCTAGTTTCTAAAAAAGTTGTTTTTGTGAAATTCATTTTAGATTTTGTAAGATATATTGTTGTTCGAAGTAGGGTTGTTGTAGCTATTTTAGCAATTCTAAGTGATCTGATATCCTCATATTTTGATTTTTTGAAGAGATTTTTTGTAACAAAATTGTTTTGGGGTAGAGGAAAGCTGTTAAGATTTACAGCTCAATTCTTAGGAATTTTGTTAGTACTGTTGACTTTCATCAGCTATATTTACAAAACAGCTACTTTTGATAGTGCGGATCCTACTTTTCAAAATGTGTATGCTTCTCAAAGTGATCTTTTGATACAAACAGCATCTACAAATACCGAGAGACCTAGAGATCGAAGCCGTATGGATGAAGAACAATATATTGTAAAAGTAGGAGATACTTTGGGTAGTATTGCTGAATACTATGGCTTGAATACGGAAACAATTTTGTGGGCTAATGATTTGGTTGAAAGCTCATTGATAAGGCCTGGGGATAGCTTGAATATACCTCCTGGAAATGGTCTAAAGGTTGAAGTTAAATCAGGAGATAATCTGGAAACTTTAGCCAAAACATATGACTCTAGTCCTCAAATGATTATTGATGTTAACTGGCTTGATTATCCTTTTGAATTGCAAGTTGGGCAACAACTCTTCATTCCAGATGGTAAGAAACCTGCACCTGTAGCAAAGCCTACAGCACCTATCTATTCAGGTATAATTCGACAAAGAGCAGGGGCTTTAACTTCTTCACCAACAGTACCTGGAGTAGGTAGGTTCATCAATTGGCCAGTTGCTGGTGGTGGCAGACTTATAGCTTGCTATACTGGCTGGCACAATGGTATTGATATTTCTGGCGATATAGGGACGAATTTAGTCGCAGCGGCACCAGGTGTTGTGACTTTTGCAGGTTGTCAATCTGGTGGTTGTCCTCCACCAGGTTCATTGTATGGTGGTTGGGGACTTGCATGGACCGTAGTTATTGATCATGGTAATGGATTCTCAAGTGTGTATGGGCATATGAGGAATATATATGTGAGTAGTGGGCAATCTGTTGTCACAGGTCAGTCTTTAGGTGAAATGGGAGCTACTGGAACGGCATATGGCGTACATATTCACTTCATGCTTCTGCAAGGTGGTAGTTGGAGAGGTGTAAATCCTGCGCCATATATGACTACGAGTGTATGTGGATATTAAGGGCCTGTAGCTCAGTTGGCTAGAGCGTTTGTATGGCATACAAGAGGTCGTGGGTTCGATTCCCATCAGGTCCATATTTTAATATTTTGAAAAATGAAAAAACTTTTTAAAGAAATTGAAAAGAAATGGATTTTAAAATGGCAGACTAGTAATATATATACTGCTGTAGATTTTGATAGCAAAGAGAAGAAATATATTCTTGTTGAATTCCCATATCCTAGTGGTAGCGGCTTGCATATTGGTCATGCTTTTTCCTTTACTGGTGGAGATGTATATGCAAGATATATGCGTATGAAGGGCAATAACGTATTGTTTCCGATGGGTTGGGACGCTTTCGGTTTGCCAACAGAAAACTATGCAATTAAGGTTAAAAGGAAACCCCAGGATATTACGGAGGAAAGTACGAAAATGTTCAGAGAGCTGATGGACAAGTTGGCATTTTCCTTTGATTGGTCTAGAGAGATAAACACCACGGATCCGGAATATTACAAATGGACACAGTGGATTTTTCTTAAACTTTTTGAAAAAGGCTTAGCTTACAAAGAAGAGCGACCTATCAATTGGTGTCCATCATGTAAGATAGGGTTGGCTAATGAGGAAGTTGTTGATGGTAATTGTGAGAGATGTGGA
>CAZELS010000034.1:0-6593 GCA_964513165.1 uncultured Candidatus Saccharibacteria bacterium | reverse complement strand
AAACAGAGGGTAAATCATCTGCCTATATTGTTACGTTCACTCCATATTTTAAAAATATTGCGAAAAAAGAGATCGAACAGTTTGACCCTAGTGTAAAATTTGAGAAATTCATTACAGATGGTTTGGTTTTAGCTACTTCTAAAAAAACTAATGAGGAATTTGTGGGAAGGATTTCTAAGGATACACCGATTTTTACCAAACACATTATGCCCATAATGGGAGCAGGTGAAGTGGAAGGAGTTTTGGATGAGGATAGAGTTAGATTGTTAGAAGTAGTTGATTCAATAACTGAAATGGAAGAAAAAGAGAAATTTGCCGTACAATGCAGAGTAGTTAGTGGTGGATTACCTTATTCTGCAAAAGATATTGAAGTATATATTGGTAACTCATACTATGAGCGAGGATTTATACCTTCCTTCTCTGATAGAGATATCATTAACGATGATATACATATTATTTCCATACTCATCCATGAAATTTTTTTTTACGTGGGTTTTTCTAAAAGTACCGAGAATTTAAATTTCCATAGTGATGAACATAGAATAAGGGCGAGGGCTGGAAAGAGAGAGATTTCTAGGGCAGAGAGTAAATTAGTAGAGGCTTTATCGACATTTAAGGTAGAGTTGGATGGTTGTGGTACTGCACTTGATTTAGGAGCAGCTCCCGGCGGCTGGTCTAAAGTTTTGGCAGATTACGGATATAAAGTTTTGGCAGTTGATCCTGCATCTTTACATCCAGATCTAGAAAAGGATACAAGAATAGAGCATATGAAGATTAAGGCTCAGGATACAGAATTGGATGAACAGTTGGATTTGATTGTTAACGATATGAATATGGATCCGAAGGATGCTGCGGTGATTATGAATGAAGTCGCTCATCTTTTGAAGGAAAATGGCTTAGCAATAATGACGCTTAAGCTACCAGGTCATGCTGAAAGAAGTATACAGGAGGGTGTAGAGTTATTGGAAAAAGAGTATGATGTGTTGAAGATAAGGAGCTTGTCCCATAATAGACAGGAGGTTACGGCGTTATTGAAAAAGAAGAAGAAATGAAATATACTATGGGTAGGATAAAATTAATTTTTAACAGTTTATCTTATGAAGATCAATCCAGGTACAAGTGGGTTGGCTCAGAATGTTAGTTCGAGGAAAAGAAACATTCTAAAAGCTAGCGCTTCGAAGATTGTTAAGTTAGTGCAGTTTTCGGGTTGCGCCAAAAACGAGTATTAATTCGTTCTGCTTTAATATAAACAAAGAAGGGTAAGCTCTCTTTTTCTTGTTGTATATAAGCAATTTGTGGTACATGTTGGGAATATGAAAATAAATATCTCTAAAGAGAAGGATATAGTTGGTATATGGGGAATACAGGATGGGAGTGGATATCCTGGAGTTGGATGGACGCAATTTTTCCCTACACACGATCATAGTTTTTGTATTGTTGATACTGCAGGTGCTATCAAATATAGTATTGAGCTTGAAAGGCTTAGCAGAGTTAAGCATGATAGAAATTTACACAAATATATAGAAAGTTTTGATAAATATTTACCAGAAGATTTTATAGTAGTCTCCGTTAACCATTTCGCAGGTACGTCTTTCCTTTCAGAAAATGCTCTTTGGAGGGTAGAAAGCTCTTCTTTTGAAATTGCTGATTTGATTACACCAGCAAAAGTGTATGTGAATAGGAGTGAAAGAGAAGGTTATGTGTGCTCTCATGAATTGGCTCATGTTGGTTCTATTCTCCCCTTTGTTGGGGAATTCAAAGAAAATAGCTTGTTGATTCATATTGATGGGTTAGCTTCTGAATCGTGCTTTTCTGTTTTTCAATATAAAAACGGAATGATAAAGTATTTGCATCATGGTTGGGAACCATTATGTGTCACACAACTTTTTGGTTTAAATGATTTGACATGTTCAATGTTAGGGCTAGATGAAAACCATAGATTAGCAACGCCTGGTCGTTTGATGGGATATAGCTCATATGGGAGATATAGTAAGAAGATTAGGGATTGGTTAAAAAGGAATGATTGGTATAAGGAGCATTGGAAAGATCCAAATAAATTTTTCCTAGACATTGAGAAAGAATTTGGAAAAAGTATTTCTGCATTCGACTTGAAGAATAAATTTTTTATGAATATAGCTAAGGTGTGTCAGCAGGAATTTGAGGAGGAAGTTTTTTCCTTAATAGAAGAAAAACAGGAAGAAACAGGTGCGGAGTATTTATATTTTTCTGGTGGTTCGGCACTCAATATAAATTTGAATACAAAATTATTCCAATCTAAAAAATTCGGCGAGATATATGTACCGCCGTGTTGTTCTGATACAGGGCTTGCACTAGGAGCTGCATCAATAATTCATATGTTAAGGAATGGTACAATGAAAAAGCATTCACCGTTTATTTGCAATATTGGGGTAGAGGATAAAACAGTTCATCCTTTAAGTAAAAATAACGTTGAAAAAATTGTTGATAAGTTGAGTAAGAATGAAGTGATGGGCGTATCTATTGGCTATTCAGAGAGTGGCCCTCGTGCACTTGGTCATAGAAGTATAATGGCTATTCCTACATCACAGGATATGTATAAGAAGGTTAACACAGATATTAAAAAAAGAGAGTGGTATAGACCATTAGCACCTATAATAACAGATCAGTTAGCTGAAGAGGTTTTTCCAAACTCAAACAAAACAAATCTTTCCAGATATATGCTGAGTAATTTTAATGTTAACGAAAAATGGCTTGATAAGTTGCCCGCTATAGTACATGTTGACAAAACTGCAAGGGTACAGGTAATATATAAAAATGATCTAGAATTAAAACCGATATACCAGATATTGTTAAGACTCTGGGAAAAGTATCATATTCCATGCTTAATAAATACATCTTTTAATGGACCTGGAGAACCTATTGTTCATACAGATAAAAATGTTGTATCTAGTGCGAGAAAACTCGGATTAGATTTTGTTTTAATTGATGATGAAATAGTGGATGTTAAATCGGATGAAAACAAAGATTAAAAAATATGATATTGCTTTAGTAGCAACGCCGTGGTGGCTAATCCCTTCTGAGAATATTGTTACGGCAACGGAACATTTGGTCCAAGATTATGCTTACAATCTTAAAAAAGAGGGATATAAAAGTGTGATTTTTTCAAGAGCCAAAGATGGTACGGATTCTGAAGGAATAAAAGATTGTAATGGATATAAAAATGAATACAAATATATAAGGGTAGGTTTGATGGATAGAAAAGTTTTTAGAAAAAGTAATTCTCTCTATTTTTACCTTTTGTATGCATTGAAACTTTCAATACAGATAAGAAAGTTAGGTGTTAAGAAAATTATAGTCTTTCAAACATTTCCTTTTTGTTTTTGGATTAAGCTTTTAAACAAAGATTGTAAATTACTTTTTTACACGGTAAATCATGAGCTTTCCAAGAATGAGAATTATTTTGAGTATGGTTTCATCCCTGATAAATTAGCAAATACTGTTAATCCTAAGATAGACGGAATTATTGCAATGAGTAAATATATTAAAGATGGGATACTTAGAAGATTCCCTTGTCTGAAAGAAAAATGTAAAAATGTCTACCCAGGCATTGATATAGGGGTGTTTAAACAGGGTGTTAAGGGGAAAAAGGCTAAGATAATAATATATTCTGGTCGTGTAGTCCCTGAGAAAGGTGTACATCTTTTGGTAAACGCATTTAATAGTCTTAAAAAAGATTTTGAAAATATTCAGCTATACATTCTTGGGGATGTTATTGGTCCAAATGTGCCTGATAATTATGTTGACATTTTAAATACGGAAGGGGTAAGGAGCTTTGGATTATTAACAAGAAAAGAAGTTGCAAAAATACTAGAGAGATCTTCGATATTTGTATATCCAGTGATTTGGGAAGAGCCATTTGGTTTAGCTCCTATGGAGGCTATGGCTGCGGGATTACCCACTGTAGTCTCAGACGGTAATTCAGGGTATTTAGAGGTAATTAATCAGAAGAATGGTTATTATTTTAAATCTGGGGATAAAAAGGATTTAGAAAGAGTTTTAAGGAATTTACTGTCTTCGTCAAAGGGGCAAAAAGAAGTCTGTGATAATGCTATTAATACTGTTAAAAGAAGGTTGTCTTGGAAAGAGTGTATAAAGAATACAATTGATGTTTTTTCATCTTCCGAGCTTTAAGTTTTAAGACTCTTTTTAAAGATATTTGTTATATGATAGAGAGCTTTTTGACCATAACACACAGGTCTTGTCGGAATATCTGGAGTATGGTGGGACATACACGTCTGGAACTTGATTCGAGGGGATAAATTTTCTATTTTTAAGATATACTTTCAACATGGTTCAAGTAATACCAAATCAAAACGTCATATTTTTCCTTTTCCTTTTTAATATTCTTTCCAATTATTCAAAAGAATTACATCCTTTAGGAAAAAAGCTTTTAAAAAGGTTTGAAGTAAAAAGTGAAAATTTTGAAAAATTAAAAAACCTCTATTTAAAAAAAGAAATTCCCAACCACCCATACCAATATATCCTCTTTGCAATAAATTCAAATAAAGATCTAACTCCAAAATCACAATCTCCAGATGATGGCTATGGCCCAAGAATGTTTGGTATGTACTCAGAGAAAATGTATCCTTTGGTTAAGAATATTGAGAAAGATTTAAATTTCTTTTCTGTTTTTGAGAAAGAATTTCTTTTTGAATATGAATCAATATGTAAAAAAATTCAAAAGTATTTTGATGGTAGTGTAGAAACAGCTCTGAAAGAAGTTTGGCAATTAAAAGAAAACTACAGTTTCTTTTTAATCCCAAATTTTCTTCTTTTTGCTGAAGGTGCTGGAATGATGAGAGGTAAAAACATGTATTCCATTTCAAGTCCCGTTAAAACAAAAGAAAATACAACTGATTTCTATGCTCAACATTTAATTTCAAACTGTATACATGAACTTTCACATTGTATTTTACAAAGAAAGCTGATAGAGGCTAACAAGTACAGGGAAGTTTTTAAAATGACAGAAAACATGGATATCCCAGAGAGTATAAAAATGAATTATGGTAAAGGGGGCAACTATGTAGAAGAAACTTTTATGAGAGTTTTTACCATTTTTACTTTAAATCATCTTTACAAAAATTCAATGACCCGAGAAGAGTTAGAAAGTAAGACAGAAGAGAAGCTTTCAAATCTAGAAAATAGCCAATTTAAATATGCTCGTGTTTTTTACAAAAACTTGCAAAAAAACATTCATCCTTTCGAAGCATATTTTAAGAGTATAGGAGATGTTTTGAGTATGTAAAAATCTTTTTTATATATTCTTACTAAACATTTACTAAAATTTTTTCTTTTTTACTAAGCTTTTTTAATACTTTAGGACCTTTTCCTTTTTCTTCAGGTATTGCAACTATGTAGTATTTCATAATAAATTATTCAATATAAAAAGGTATATTTATCCAAGGAAATGCAAATTGTTTGTTAAAGAATGTTGTACTTTTAATCTTCAGTATAGTAAGGAATATCTAATTAAAACTTATTCTTTTGATTAATTGCTGACTTTCAGAATTATTAAATTTCTCTCTTGCAGGTTTTAAAACTTCAATTAGGATATCAGCTATAGTATTCTTTAAGTCCATTGGATGGAGCTCGCCATTAGTATAAATGTCTTTTAAATCCTTGGTATTGTTAATTAGCAAATTCCCTCCAAATCTATCTTCTCTTTTAATTAATAACTCGCCTTTCAAAGGTAGTATTAAATGTTCAGCCCAATTTATTACAGGATTAAAAAGTACTTCTTTTTCAGGACAGAACGCTTTCCTAACTTTTACCCTTATTTCTTCTTCTGAATCATGTATAAATATTGCAGATCCTACTATTGATTTGCTCATTTTCATTTCCATTCGTACAGATTCTTTCTCTGCTCCTGTTGGTATAGGCCATGTTTTTGGTTTTTGTAATCCTAGTAGTAAATCATGATGTATTGCTACTGGTTTGATAACTTCATTTTCTGCATTTTTAAGATTTTTTATTCGAAGTTTTGTAGCAATCTCTCTGGCTATTACATGAATTTTCCTTTGATCTGTACCAGAGTGAGTAATATTAACACCAATTGTAAATATATCTGCTATCTGCATTGGAGGGTATATTAACCAAGCAAAAGGTTGTGAGCTTCGTTCGTCTCTTCCCATAACGGAAGTTGATTTAAGAACTCTGGAAAGTGTTAAGTTCTTACTGATTTCCACAAAACTTTTCCAAAATACATCATTTTTGTGGTATAGGTCTGTTCCATGAATAAATTCAATCTTTGATGGATCTGCCCCAACAATTTTTGCAGATACTTCTAATGCAGGTTGAAAATATTTTGTTGCAACTTCTTTTATAAATGTGTGATCTCCTTGTAGTTTTTCATTTATCCATGTATGCCAGTCTGCTAGAAAAACGTGGCACTTAATTCCGGCTTTTTGTAAATCTCGAATTTTTAACATAGATGATAATCCTGTACCAAGATGTACCAGTCCTGAGATTTCAAATCCTATGTAGTGCTTAAGAGGAGTTTCTGTTTCAAGTAATTTCACTAATTCTTCCTCTCCTATTATTTCATTTAAATTTTG
>CAZELS010000033.1:0-3124 GCA_964513165.1 uncultured Candidatus Saccharibacteria bacterium | reverse complement strand
CAGAACTACAGAAAGCGTAGAGGATGCAGTAGTTTTAGGCAGTTCCGTATTTTATTTTTTTATCTAGTCACAGTTGACAATTCAGTAGTACCTTCTTCTTGTGCTCTAATTTCCACTCTACCCGCACCTGACTCACAAATCCTATATCCTATATCGTCTCCTGTAACTTGTGGGTCTCGAGGTATTTCAACAATGTAAGCTGGAACCAATAAACCTGTATTCACAACATCTGCAATATCTGCAGCTCCGTCCCATCCATCAGCACAACTTGGAATCATTTCCCCTACTTCTGTTCCTAAATTCAAATCTGCTAACGTCTTACCATCTTCAGCAGTATATTGAGTTACTGCATTAAGAATCTCACTAATATCAGCCTTTCTCTCAGCGTTTCTAGTATCTCTGAAGTGCTTTGCAGGGTTGATTGCAACAATTGTTACTGCAGCAAGGATTAAAATCAATCCTACTACAATAAGGATTTCAATCAATGAGAATCCTTTATACTTTCTTTCTCCTAACATAAAAATAAATTATAAAAATTTAAATAGGCAGACTATGTAGAAATTAACATATCCTTGTTTATAATCACATCAAATACAAGATTTGTCAATAGCATAGTCATGCATAAAATCAAATAAATTACGAGCTAATCCACACCTTCAAGCTCTATTAGTTTTTGCTCAAGTTCACTCACTCTATCCAGTAAATCCACCCCATCAACTTTTATCCTAGGCTCATCCTCCTCAACAACAATTATTATTCTGTCATCAACGTTCAACATCTTAGTTTCCAAGAAATCAAAACTACCCCTGTAACCATTAAAGTTAATATGTCCGCCCCCAAGAGTAAGTCGATCATCATCAGAGTTACTACCAAACAAAGAGGAGAAAGACAAAGAACCATATCCAAAATTTAGAGGCACATAAGTTAAATATGCCTTTGTAATAGTAGAATATGTATTTTCTTCAAATTCTAATGGCTCAAGAGTATATCCCAATATTAAGCTGGACGTGTCATTTTCGTTTTCAAGAAGAGATATCTCACCATTTGCTTCTAGATACAAAGGAGTTCCAGCTTCGAAAGTTCCAACCTCACTGTCAGTTTTTTTATGGACCAAAATCTCATATTCTCCAAGCCCAGAATATGGGGATATTTTGTACTCAAAAAGCGACTCTTCACCATCTTCGACGCTACCCTCACCTTCTTCCACCGCATCCTCATTTACATCATTCTCATCGTCTAATCTTTGAGTAACTATCCCAAATAAAGGTGAATATCCGTCCTCAAATGGCAACAGCTTATTTTGCCCCGAAAAGTCGCGGCTCACCAAAGCACCAACCTCAAATTCTGATTCGGATGTATATATAATTTCCTCAGTTTTTGCACCCATTACATCTTTAAACTCGTCTAGTTCTAATTTTAACTCATTTAGACCAGCAATCGCGTAAACACCCATTTTGTCATACCTCAAACCCTCCGGTTGCCCATATTTATTAAATATCACAAGATCAGGGATATATTTAGCCACCTCTTCCGCAATCATACCCACATCTCTAATACCACTACTCATAGTATTTTCATCCCAAGTAAAACAAACCATATCCAAATTAGAAAGTTGAGAAAGCACGCTACCATAGGCTTCTACATCTTTCTTGTACCGAAGACTAGAACTACTAGCAACCAAGTATCCATCTGTATTTATATAAACAGCATCACCAGTTCCCACACCTAAACCTCCTACAACACGAACTTGACCGTCAACACTCAAAGAACCACTAGAATATATTCCACCACTTCCAACATGCATACCACCAAAAACCGAAAGATCTTTGTGAATAGATAAATCGTTTTTAATAATACCTGAAAAAGTTTCAAAACTATTCGTCAAAATACTACTCGTTTCAATACCCTTTAAATCAAAAATTACCAAGCCATCGTTTGTCAAAGCATACCCACTTTTACCCTGAATAGTTATCACCTTACCACTATTTTTACCCGTAAAAGACACCGAACCCAAGAGATCCAAACTCGTAACAGTAGAAACATCAACAACTAAAAGAGATGATGGCGAAGCTCCATTCAAAACAAAAGCATTTCTCCCTGAAATTACAAAGTCCGTCACGTTGCTAACCCCAAGAGAAAGATTCGAAACATTAGAGACACTCGCAGGATTAAGTAAATTCACAACATACAAATGGGTCGAAGTTGTAACATAGCCATAACGGCCATCGACATCCAAGGCAGTTGCCGTTGAGGTCGAGAAAGCCAAACCACCAGCAGTCGCAACAACCGATGGAGTAGCAATATCAACTGTAACAAGAGCATTATTCGTTAAAACATAAGCATATTGTCCCCTAACCTCTACATCCACAATCGTCAAAGCCCCTAAATCAACCGAACTTACAACCTGAGGACTAGAACCACTCAAATCTAAAACAACAAAATACGCTTCCGAAGTTACTGCATAACCAAAACGACCTTGGATATCTAAAGTTAGCGCAGAGCCTGAAGCATTAACAACACTCAACGAATCTTCAACAGAAACAGAATTTACATCAGAAACATCCACCGTCAAAATTGAATCATCGGCTAAAATGTAAGCATAATCACCCAAGATTTTAATATCATGAACATTGTCAAAACCAGTCAAAGAGATCGCAGAACCAATTAAATTAGGCGTACTCGACGTTTTAATATCATAAATTTCCAAAGAACCCGGAGTTCCGCTATGAACAACAAAAGCATAATCTCCGTAAACCACAAAATCTGTAGCAGTAGTTAAACTTGCCGCATTACTACCCGAAACCTCAGGCAAGTTTTCACTCGTCAAAGGAGTTGAAATATTTTCAAAAACTGATTGATAAACAAGAGTTCGCCAAGCAACCCCATCATGCACTCGAAGGGTATCATCACCCCCATCAAAATAAATAAGGCCCTTGGTATCGCCTGTGGAGCCCTCTTTCACTTTTAACTGAAAATCATCTATAGCACCCCTCGCACTTATAGCATAAGGAGAGGCACCAACAAGCATTCTCTCCAAAGGGCTATGAGAAACTACAAATCTTTCTAAATCAACATTTTCAAAATTAAAGTTACTACTACCCGAACCATCAAACAAAACTTCGAT
>CAZELS010000032.1:0-1845 GCA_964513165.1 uncultured Candidatus Saccharibacteria bacterium | reverse complement strand
AGAATGGGGCTATGGTTGTTGTAGATCCGCATACTAATCAAATACTTGCTATGGTGGGTTCGATTGATTACTGGGGTACTGAGGACCCTAGGATTGATGGAAATGTTAATGTTGTTACACGGTTGAGACAAATGGGTTCTTCCATGAAGCCATATACTTATCTTACTGCTTTTAATCAGGGTTATGGTCCTTGGTTGCAGACTCCTGATATTAATGCTTTTAATTTTGGTGATTACAAATTACAAAACTGGGATCAGACATATTATGGTCCTATGAATGCAAGGCAAGCCCTATTGCAATCTAGAAATATTCCGGCAGTATATACTACACAGTTAATCGGTGTGGATGCATTTATTGAAACTGCAGAAAAGCTTGGTGTTACTAGTTTGACGGATAGGGATCGCTATGGATTGAGTATTACTTTGGGTGCTGCAGAGGTAAGTTTGTTAGAGCATACTGGAGCATTTTCTGTGTTTGCAACAGGTGGTTTAAAACGTCCTATTGCTTCTATTTTAGAGGTTAAAAATGCTAAGGATGAAACGATATATGAATATGAAGTAACGGAGGGTGAAAGAGTGTTTGATGAGAAGGAAATTTATGCACTAAATTGGATACTATGTGATTTAGGAGGCTTTGGAGATCAACCACAAAACCATTTATATTTTGTTGATGGACGTAGAGCCTTGTGTGGTAAAACTGGAACTACCGATGGGCCAAAGGATCTAACATCAATTATTTATCATCGTAATTTAGTCGTTGCTGTTTGGGCTGGGAATAATAATAATGAGGCAGTGCCAGGAGCTTGGAGTACTACGATCCCCTTACCTATCGCTCATTCTTTTGTACAAAGGGTTTCGACTCAATATATTCCAGAATTTTTTGCTAGACCTGCAGGTATTGTAGCAACTAGTGTTTGTAGGGATACTGGTAGAATGGCTAGTGCTAATGATAACTGTGATAAGGTACCGTCTATATATATTGCTGGTAAATTACCACCTCAGGATGAAAGAGAGATTGTGAAGGTTTGTAAAGATAGTGGATTGATTTCAACTAATCCAGATATAGCAGCTCAATTTGATTTGTTGGAGGATAGGATTTTAATGCGTAATTATGCTTTGGAAAATCCTTTACAAAGCGAGGCTTACAAAATATATCTAGCTTCTCGGGAAGGTATGAAAATTATATTTGATGAGGTGGGCTCTGCTGATTGTGCCCTACCAGCTGGAGCAATGGTCGATCCTACGGTTTCTATAGTTTCTCCTAAAAACAATGCAAACGTAAAACCTGATGAAAAGATTTTGATAAGTTTGAATGTTAAAGCAGGGATGGAAATTGAAAGAGTTGAAGTGTATTTTGATGGAGCTTTAATACCTAATGGAATTTTATCTGCCGGACCTTATAATGTTGAGTATAGGTTACCAAAGAATCTTACTATTGGTACTCATACAATCTCTGTAAAAGTATTTGATAGAAATGGTAAAACGGTTTCTACATCGACAGAGGTCAAGTATGTTGCTGCTGAAGTCCAAGGGGAAAAGACAGAGGAACCTACTCCTTAAGATTTGCTTTTAATTCTTTCATTGCATTTTGTGTTATCAACTTTCTTATGGAAGCGATGTCTTTTTCTTTCAAGGTTTTATTTTTGTGTTGTATGACAACTCGTATTGTAATTTGTTTTGCTTCTTTACTGTGTTCATATATATCAACCGGTTTAAGAAGGTAGTTTAGATCTCTGCCTTTTAATGACGCCTCTATGTTTTTTTGTAGCATTATATATGGAATGTCTTTATCTAATACAAAACATAGATCTTGTTGTATTTTTGGATATTTTGAAAAATTAATGAA
>CAZELS010000031.1:0-3841 GCA_964513165.1 uncultured Candidatus Saccharibacteria bacterium | reverse complement strand
AGGATAGGTTGGAAAAGGGTAAAGAGGAACCAAAGAAAGAAGAAGAAGAGAAAAAGGTCGAAAAAAAAGAGAAAGAGAAGGTGGAAGAAAAGGAAGAGAAGAAAGAGGAAGTAGAAGATGAAGATGATGCAGTAGCCATAACGAAGGAAGAATTTCTAAAGAGATTTAAAGACCATGATCCAGACGATGATGAGGGAAATGAAAAAAAAGGAAAAAAGAATATTAAGATATCCTTAACATCAAAGGATTAAATCTCCCAATACCAATCCTGAACATTTGAATATTTGTTGCTAGGATATACAATGTTTTCTACATTTATGCCTTTCAAACTTCTTCTAGCTACAAAAAAAGCTTTAGGGTGATACAGGAATATAACCGGGGCATCATCCATCAAATATCTTTGGAAAAGTCTGTAATCCTCTGTTCTTTCATCCCTGTCGGTATTTGTCCTTGCTCTTTCAAGAAGTATATCTACTCTAGAATAGTCATAGCCAGAAATGTTTAACATCGGATGGTCAATCCTTAATGAATGCCACAAATTGTATTGATCAGGATCATCTGTAACTTCAACTTCATAGAGTAAAAGTTCAAAATCCCTAGTAGGTAGAACCTCCATAGTCATTTGATTAAATGTCAAAGGTTTCAAACGTAAAAGAATACCTTCTTGCCTGAAAGCTTCTACCAGAGAGTTAACCAATCTTTCATTAATATCATTTTGGAAGTAAGAAAGCTCTAATGAAATAACTTTTCTGTCTTCAGAAGTAATGTAGTAATCATCATCACTTTCACGTACGTAGTTTAAGGATTCTAAAAGCTCTTTAGCCTTTTCTGGATTGTAATCATAGTAATCTATATCTTCGTTGAAAACCCAAGATTGTTCTGAAATAGGACCTTTTGCTGGTTCCCCATATATTCTTGAATCTTCCATCAAAAAATCTTTGTCCACTAAGTAGGAAATAGCTTGCCTAAGAACTTTTCCACTAAATTTCTCCCTTCTGGTATTAAAATAGATCATTTTTTTACGCTTGTACAAAACAGCTTCATTTATTTCATAAAAAGGATAATTTTCAATATTCTCTATACCATCTAAATCATAGATATTAATGATATCTATCTCATTGTTTTTAACAGCACTATTCAAACTAGCGTAATCTTCATAGAAAATATATCTGTAGCTTTGGATATTTACATCACTCCAATAGTACTCAAAGGCTTTCAAAGTAATACTTTTGCTCGTAATGTTCTCAACAAGATACGGTCCACAACCAACAGGCCTCGTATTATTCCTCGTAAATGCAAATTCTTGAAGAGATATATCCTCATACAAATGCATAGGCAGTAAATATACCGCTACAGCCTCCCAGAAGGTAGCATTTTGCTCTTCTAGGACAAAGCGGACTGCATAGTCACCAATTTTCTCAACTTTAACACCAAGCAAAGCAGTACCATACGTATCTTCACCTAATTCTGTTGCTAATTTAATTGCAAGATCAAAATTCCAAACCACATCATCAGCAGTAAGCTTCTCACCATCATGCCAAAAAACATCATTTCGAATATTAAATTCATATCTCAGATCACCATCATATTCCCAACTCGTAGCAATATTTGCAACAGGCAAACCATCCTGATTGATATCTATGAATTTCTCAAAAACCAATGCGTAAAAATCCCTGTCAACAACATTCTCTGTCACGTACATAGGATTTGTAGACAAAAGGCTACCTACAACGCCTTCAGTAACTCTAGTGGTATCACGACCATCAACAAATTTACCAGCCAAATCAGAGGTAAAAATTGCAAAAGAAAGATAGCCAACACCAACGGCAAGTAATATGAAAAACAGGGGATTAGTTATTTTGATTAAATTAACAATCGATTTAGGATAGTTCCAACAAAAATCCCTAAAATTTAATCTTCGCGCATTACTCTCCACAATTAAAAAACCCTTATATAGAAAATTTAACTATTACAAAGGATAGACAGGCGAAAACAACAATTAAAGCGATTGTTCCATAGTACAAAAATGATTCAAGACCTCTACGAGTTCTGAAATGTTCACCACCACCTCCTCCTCCAAAAATTTCACCAATACCTTCTCCTCTGTTTTGAAGAAGTATTGAAACAACTATTAATATACCGATAAGTATTTGTGCTACCATTAAGCCATTCAAAAGATTCTGTGACATATATTAGTTTTCTTGCAATAATTTAACTAAAGATGATACAAATGCTGTGAAAAAAGACAACAAAGCCATCACACCTATTTTATCAAATTCGAAAGCTTTTAGCGACAAAAATCCCCATTCCGTTTCTTCAAAAATCATATTGCCAACTAGAAAACCTGGAAGGAAAATTTGCAATGCGTAAAATATACCAAAAAGCAACAACGTTATTGCAACTAATCTTGTAAGAAAAACAACCTTTATCGTTAAAAACGTAAGAATTTTCTTTGCAAGCATCATACCTAAACCAATTGCCAAAAAAGCCAAAATCAAATAAGCAACTTCATTTGGTAAGCTAACTGAAGTAAAAAACATTGCTACGAAAACGAAGCAAAAAATGTATAGTATGAGATCAAAAAGCCACTTTTTCATAATATAGGTTGCTTCAAATTATTGCTTAAAGTATACTAACATATTGTCAAATGCACAAGAAGGTGACGTAGCCAAGTTGGTTAAGGCAGTGGTCTGCAAAACCACTATCACGGGTTCGAATCCCGTCGTCACCTCCAAAGCTTGTTTAATTGGCTCTGTAGCAATATAATAGGCGATATTATGCCGAGATGGTGGAATTGGCAGACACTCAGGACTTAAAATCCTGTGCCCCTTAAAGGCGTGCGAGTTCGATTCTCGCTCTCGGCATGTTAATCAACATCACAGAACTTGTCTGGATCTTCATTCCCACACTTAGGACATTTCAGGACAATCTGACCACCTTCATACACATAGTTACATACCAAGCACTTCCAACGTACCCAAGTCATTTCCAAATCTTCCTTTAATACATCCTTATTTTTCTTTGATGTATCCTCCATCCTTAATGAATTTTAAAATAAAATTAAATGTTTCTTCAGGATTTTGATCAGAGCTATCAACTACCACATCATTATACTTCTCCTGATTACCAAACTCAATTTTATGAAGTTTCAAAAAACGCTCCTTGTCAGCAGCATATCTCTTCTTTAACCTTTTGTGTACCTTACGATACTTTTCATCATCCCAACCTTTTTTTTCAAGCGTCCTCTTCGTCCTAGTATCCAAATTAGCATTTATCCAAATTTTAACAGTACACGGAATATCATTCATTGTTGCAAGAGCTGCAAAAATCTTACTATCTATCAGAACATTTTTTTGTGATATCTTTTTTATCAAACTCTCATCTATCTGCATATCATACTTTTGGGAATTTTCTTTGAAATATTCACTGTTCAAAAACTCTGTTAAACTACTAAACCCTTTTTCCTTTGCTAAATCTCTCATTAACTGACCTGCATAGACATATTCAAGTTCGAAATGTTTTGCTAATCTCCTGGCAATTGTAGATGCTCCAGAACCTCCAGGGCCACCAATTACCATCAATATGCCTAAATCTTGACTCCTAGTATTTGAATTTGACATCATACTATTATTAAAATTCTTTGATTTATAGTATATTAAAAAAGCACATATGTCTATTCATATAACACATGATTAAAAGAAACGAATCATTACCAACAAAAGGCAAACCGGACAAGTATATATTGATTTTTGCTGCATTGATGACGTTTTTTGGGATCATAATGATTTTCAATGCAAGTGCATATGTAGCTGCAGAGGAATTTAATAATCAATTTTACTTT
>CAZELS010000030.1:0-1779 GCA_964513165.1 uncultured Candidatus Saccharibacteria bacterium | reverse complement strand
AGTTATACCAATCAAGTCATTTCTTCTGATTCTTTCTCCAACTCTCCAGTTCTGACCACTGCTTTTTTTGAAATTCTCCAAATGGAGGTAAACACTGTTCATCCCATTGTTGTGCTCAATTCTTACAAAAAATCCTCCACTCAGACAAGTTCCAGAATAGTTGTCCCATTTGGCTTCCCTAATTATTCCATCTCCAATGGCATAGACAGGTTCTTTGTAAGATCCAAAATCAACACCGGTATGTGGTGATTGAAACGCCGTATATCCATGCCACTGTGTAACTCCAATATTTCTGGAAAAAGGAAATCTGTATATTCTGTTTGAACTGTTGTTTGAAATTCTTGTTGCAGGAGGCACAGCTCTGGTATTTGAATATGGTGAAGTAAAATTCATGTCTACCCAATGGTCTCCATATTTAAATCCATGATTTATGTGATACCTCAAATTCACTCTTTTACCTAATGGATTTGTTTTTTCAATAATATGGGAGCTGAAAAAATATTTGTTAGCTCTACGAAATGCATTCATACTTGAAAACTTTTCATTCATATATGTAGCTATGGCAGTGTATGGGGTTGCTAAAATTCTTGTTCTTTTTACAAACCTTTCTCGACAAACTATTGGTAAGGTACATTTGTATTCATCTATTAAAATGAGCATATCTGGGTTGTAAACACCGTTAATATTTACGTTGTAAGATTTTCCATCATTAGTAACATTTTCCACTTTAAGAATTTTTGGTGCATTGATTTTACATTTTCTACCTTTAAAACGCTTATGTGTGCTGTTGTATTTGTACAAACACAAACTAGGATTTTGTATTGCAGATGGTTTCGCTCCTTCTGCAGAACTTCCAATTCCAAGGATATCAGGATCAGGCTCCCTTACGGGTATCTCCGTTTCTTCAGGCTTACTGGCCTCAATTTCTACAGGTATCACATCGACTACAATCTCAATATCTTCAACCAAAACTTCTGGTGTTTCTTCTTCCTCTTCTTCAATTTCAAAGCTGCGAGTTTCAGAACTTACAACATTTTCTAAAAAACTGTTGTCTCTAGTATGAACTTTCCAGGAGTAATTTCCTGTTTCTAAATTAATCTCGTGGTCGTTTTTTGAGGACCATGGAGTTTTTTCAAGAAAATCTTCATTAAAAATCTCAAGTGAATATTCTAAAAACTTCCCATCTTTGTCTTTACCTTCCCATTCAAAAAGAATTTCGTTGTGTTCTGTCAAAAAATCATCCTCAGGTAGGTGTAAAAGAATTTCCGGAGGATTGTTAAAGGAGTAATGAATCTTTACATATGGATGTTCATTGCTTTTGCAATTTTCTAAACAAAAGTTAAAAATGACATCTAATTTTAAAAATTCTTTTTTTTCTTCCAAACTTTTTTTCAAATTCTCTGATATATCTACGCACTTGTTTGTTGTATACAAAAAAGCATTTCTTACATTTTTTGATTTAATGTTTTTTTCAAAAACCTTTTCTAAAGAAACAGTCATGTCGTTTTGAATTTCCAAAAACATCCTACCTTCCACAGAGGCATGTGCTTTTGTGCAGAAGGATATTATGATGAGGATTGTAAGTAGGTATTTTTTCAAGAATTTTAATTTAAAAACTATTTGTATTAATAATATGGTTGGAGTGTTAAAAAATTCTTTTGTTTTTTTGAAAAGAGTCTAAACTCTGTAAATTTTTTGATATTCCTTGTATAATCATGTCTATGTTTAATTTCCTCTCGGGTCTTTTTGACTCAAACGAAAAACAACTTAAGAAGATTG
>CAZELS010000029.1:0-2966 GCA_964513165.1 uncultured Candidatus Saccharibacteria bacterium | reverse complement strand
GGGCGCACCAAGACATGACTTTTCGGCTTTTTGAGAGCCAGATCGTGGGCGGCACTGTGTGCCGCCCACTGATTTTGCGGCGCAGTTGCGCCGCTTTCCGGCGCGCTGACGCGCGCCAAGTGTTCGGGCGGTGCGGCGGGGCTTCCACGCTCCAGAAACCGCAAGATTAGTTGTACACAATAAGGGCTAATGACTTTTATATACATACGAGTATTATGTATAAGGGTTGCATATATTTACTAAATAGATTATATTCATAATATGAGCCAAAACGCAAAAAGGGATCGTTTCAAACGTCTCGCCACACAAAGAACGAATAGTGTCCTACAAAGACTAAAGGTTTTGGGTAATTGCGCCAATCGAAGTGCTTATGATTATTCAGAGGAAGAGATCAACAGAATTTTTTCTGAAATTGAACGTCGCGTCCGAGAAACAAAAGCAAAATTTCATTTTCCTAAAAATAAAGAGTTTAAGCTATAACCACATAACATCATGAGTATTCAAGTAAAAGTTTCACCTCGTATCGTTAGCAATATTGCGAAGATTTACCAAAATACGTCTCGCATTTTTATGGAGTACATTGATAACTCCATAGATAGTGCCGAAAAGCTATTCGAAGAAAATAAAAAGAGCTACCCATACAAAATACAAATAGGAGTGTCAATCGATCCTAAAAATAAGACAGTCACCTTTGAGGATAACTGCACAGGAATGGACAAAGATAATTTACTAAGGATTGTGCAGAGCATTGGTGACTCCAACAAGAAAACTGACTTCATTACAAACGGACAATTCGGATTTGGTATTCATGCATATGCCGCCTGCGCAGATAAAATGGAGGTAACAACCCTAACATTAGCCTCAGATGTAGCATATAAAATTAAAGTAGATCGCGAAGCGTATACGGAAGACGGTGAAATTTCAAACTTAATAGAAATACCGAGGAGCAAGATCCCGTTTAAGTCTGGAACTGTTGTTAAGCTGTATGACTTTGATAGTGATTGGTGGAAAGAAATTTCGCCGAAAGAATTAAAAGACGAGATAAAAAAACATTTCGAACAATTACTTGCACGTGATCAACTAGAAATAAAGATTGCCTACGGAAGAGAGGAGGAAATTTGCCAGCCTTTTAATTACGATTCTTTTCTGGGCACTAAGATTGAACGCGAAATTTACGAAATTGAGAATCGAGGTGTAAAAAAAACACTTCAGTCCCCAATCAAAATCTATCTTAAAATTACTGACGACATTATTCCTAACAAGAGGCCGATTTTTGTTAATAAAGGGCGCAGAATTGAGGAAGTGCAAGCTATAAAATCCTTTAGAAACAAATCAAAATATCGGACAGGCCTCTGGGGCCACAATAATCTTACTGGTTACATTGAGGTAGTGGGCTTGGTTAGTCCTACGTTGCCTAGAGACGATTTTGAGCGTAGTGCAAACCGTTTGATGATCTATGAGGAAATCCTAAAGATTGAAGACGAAGTTCATGAGGTGCTCCAAGAAATCAATAAACGATCCGAGAGTGCCAATATGAACAAGCTGGAAGACTTATTGTCTTCCGTCCTGTCCAAGCTTGCGAGACAGGACTATCTTAGATTTCGAACTCAAATTTCCCTTGGAACGGACATAAATTTAGAGGAGTTTGAGAATTCTGATCTCGTGCTCAAAGATAAAAAGAAAAGCGACCACCCTAATCCAGAACCTAACCCCGATCCCATTGTGGATCCAAAAACCGAAGAAACTCCCGTTGTGGAAACTCAAGACGATTCCGACCTAAAAGGCAAAGAACGGAAGAAAAGCGGTTTCAATATTGAGTTCTCTGATCGTGAACAAAGAAAAGCGGACGGAACACTAATTCGCTCCGATTATATAGAAGGGGGTGCGATAATAATCTACAAATCTCATCCTGATTTCCAGGAGAGAGTGAAAAGAACTTATCAAGGCGAAATGAAGCTAACGGAGAGGCTTGTATCTTATTTAGCCGCTGAAATTGCGATACAGTACAAAGACAAATTTTTCGCCGTTAAGGGGAAACAACCGGAAGTGCAGGCAATTATGAATCATCGCAAGGACTTATTTACTGACATCGTTGAGTTTACCTACCAGCTTGAACAAATGTTGCAACCGCTCGTAGGAAAAAATCTCCTTACGCTCGAGGGTGTAGCCGATAATGAAGAAAACCAAGATGAGTGATCAAATAAATAAAAAAGACCTCTTCGACTTGATTGAAGAAATTACTCCCTTAAATAATCGCTACAGGGATCTCATTAAGGGTGGCGAAAAGGGAACAGAGATATTGTTGTTAATGTGGCAAGTGGGAAGTATTCTCGAGGCTTTTGTTAACGAGCATAAAATTAAGCCGCATAACTTATATTGGAGAATATACGGAAAAGCTGAGGGAGTTAGAAATAGTTACATAACCCGAGATTTTTTGAGCTACTGCCTACGTATCAAAAAATATTTTCGTGAAAGCGATACTATTTTAAAAACTTTTCCGCATTTGCAAAAATACTCTCTTTTTCGTGAAGCGTTCCCTCTTTTGGAAAATCCAAAATTTAAGCTTTCTGAAAAAGAAGAGCATGAAATAATTCAAATTCTAAATTCTAATCACCCCCCGAAAAAGATAAAAGAGATAATCAAGCGCATAAAGTCAAATCATATAGGAATCAAAAATACGAGAAAGCAAAAACTTGGCGAAATGAAACCGGTAGCCGACAGTTTTGTTAAAATTTATAACGAAGTATATTCGCAGATCAAAAACAACAACGAAAAGGAACTAGAGAAGTTAGCTAATTCTATGAGTAAAGAATATTTAGTAAACCTTTCACAAGCAGTATCTGCTTTAACACAAGAAAATCTTTACATTCCCGAATTTGAATTGAGGGAAGACTTATCAAAAGACTGGCATGAATTTATCAGCAATCTAAAATATCTACTTGACGCAACGGTGGAAGTGAGGAACA
>CAZELS010000028.1:0-1816 GCA_964513165.1 uncultured Candidatus Saccharibacteria bacterium | reverse complement strand
TATACCAATTGTAACCAACAATACCAAGACTAACTACAACAATTACTAAAAGGAAGAGAACAACACGTATATCAACTTTGAATTTCTTCTCTGCTTTTTTTTCTTGCTCCTCAAGACGAGGAGCTATGAGATTTAATCCGCCAACACTTTTATGCAAATTTTCTTGCTTTGCATCAGCTTCAACCGGCTTATTTTCTTGTGGGACTTGGTCTGATTCTTTCTCCATGTGTTACTTTTAAAAATCTTTTAACGCTAATCCTACAGCAATAGAGTAGGACGGTCTATTTTTCTGAACCATATTTTGTAATTTTTCAGGAACTCTAATGTTTACCCATGGATCCGCAATATATGTATTTACTCCAAATGAATTTTGAATAAATTCTGTTAATCCAGGTAACAATGCACCATCACCATTAAGTAAGTAATCTTTTGGAGAATGTCGCAGAGTAGTTGTTTTGTAAAACTCAACTCCTCTTTGTACTTCGACTAGTAATGCATCTAGCACGGGTTTTAACGTATTGTATATTTTGTTTTCTAAAATGTTTGGAGTGACCCCATAATTTCTTTTGTATTGTTCTGCTTGATTGTAATCAAATCCAAATTGATTAATTAAAGCTTGTGTCATAGAGTCTGAGCCAATAGCTATGCTCTGTGAAAAAATCATTTGCCCTCCATACATAATACTCATATCTGTTGTTCTAGAACCAAAATCTAATATTACAACATGATTTGCATTGGTTGCTCTGTACATAGCCCGACCAACGGCAATAGACTCTGTTTCAATAGCAATAGGTTCCAAACCTGCTTTTGTTGCTACTTCGATATATATATCAATCGTTTTCTTAGGAGCAGCGACAAGAAGTATCGCATAAGCATTCTTAGTAGGATCGAAACCTAAAACAATATAGCTCATTTGCACCTGTTCTACAGGTATGGGGAGATATTGCTTAGCTTTGAAATAAACTGCCGTCTCTATTTCATTCTCTTTGAGCCCTGGCAAATCGATATATCTTGTAAATACAGCTGATTCAGGAATTGCCAAAACAACCTTCTTGTTTCTAATACCAGAACTGCGAAAAAGTGATTTTAGTACATCTGCTAACTTCTGCTGATTCGCTGGATTGTCACTATGCAAGACACCGGAAGGTGTAGACTGACTTCCAAAAGCAACAAGCGTTGGATTAGACCTGATATTCTGCAATTCAACAACCTTTACGGAATAATTCCCAAAATCGACTCCTACGTGATCGGGCAGCTTAGACATAACAATGTTAGACAAAAATATAAATTATGCTAAGTATAAATTAACAAAGAAAGGAGAAGATGTCAATTAGCTCACTCTTTCAAACCAATATCTCGAATATGTCCACCTCCAAATGTATCTCCCAAGGTATGCCTAGCAATATCAAAATATCTGGCGTCATGAAAAATCATCAGAGTAGGGTAGAGAAGATTGTCTCGCAATTGTAATGATCTACCTAATCGTATTGATGGATTCCCACCTGATGCAAAAAGACCTCCTATTACCTTCAAACCATCACGAACATCTTTGTCATTATCAACAAAAGCTATATTAATATCTCCATCTGCAATGAAATAACCACGAAGGATATCATAACCAACAGAGTAGTCTGAGCCATTAACAACTGACTTGTAATCACCTTCTGTAATCGTTATATTCCCTTTGACAACAAATATACAACCATTTACACTGCCTGAAGGAGATAAGTTCTCATAATCCCTTGGATCAACAGTTAAATTGCCATCTACGAAATATACATGTGAACTATTTTCACAAACAAATAATTGCTCCTGC
>CAZELS010000027.1:0-2661 GCA_964513165.1 uncultured Candidatus Saccharibacteria bacterium | reverse complement strand
AACTATGGTGAGGCTGACAAGATTCTTACCGTTGTTGGAAAAAACTTCGGAAAATTTCCACTCATAGCCAAAGGAATTAGAAAGATAGATAGTAAAAATCGAGGAAACATTCAAACTCTTTCACTTACTCAAATCAGCTTCTATCGCAACAAGTGTATGGGTGTTTTGTTGGAAACAAAGAATGTTTTTTCTCCAGACTACTCAGCCTCAAATTTGAAAGGAATTGAAAGAGTTTTGTCGCTTTTAAATAGGTGTGTAGAAGAAGGGGATGAATCTTGCGATTTTTACGAAAAGCTTTGTTTTGTACTTCGCAATGGTTTTAAAGATGAGGATGTAAACAAATTCAGACTCTCCTTTCTTAAAAATATGGGGCTTTTACCCTACAGTACTTGTTCAAAGTGTGGAAGTAGTGATTGTATAGAGTATGTTAATTTGGAGAATTTTGAGATTTTCTGCAAAAAATGCTATCTTGATAGCAACGTTACAGATGAATCGGCATTGATTAGATCTTGTGATGTGGATTATCTTTCGAAAAATTTAACGAATTATATTGATTTGTATGTACAAAAAAGTCTTTTTTAAATTATCTTTCTTTTTTTTCTTTCTTTTTGTTGCTAGCGTTTCCATTGTTTACAGCTTGAATCCTAGCTATTTGTTTTTAGAAAAAACTCAAACCAATACTTCAAATATTGACATGGTTTTGTTAATCACTCCAAGTGGAAATTTTAGCTCTGGTGGTGAAGTAACTATATCTTTTCCTGATGCTGATGATGGTCAGTGGTGTAAAAGTGATGGTGCATTCTTAACAGCGACAGGAATATCAAGCTCAAAAATTAATATGGAAGGTTGGGATATTGATTACCCTTTGCCTGGGGATTTAGTGGCTCAATGCTTTCAGGGTTCTGGACTAAATTCTCACGACAGAATTGTTATTTCTGAATTGGGTGCTTTACTTCCAGGTGTTTCGTATGCAGTGGAGATTGCTTCGAGTCCAAGTTTTTCCACTGGTTTTACTGGTGGAAGTAATAATGTAATTGTGCAATTAAAAAGAGGGTTGATAGTTGAATCTGTGGCATATGCTGTTTATTTACAGGCTCCTGGTGGTGTTACTGTTTCTGCGTTTGTAGATGAAGATTTTTTTTCAACGGTTCAAGTTTTAGACCCAGTTGTTGAAAAAGGTATATGGTCTCGTGTTAGAGTGCGTGTTTTAGATTCGAAGGGAAATCCACTACCTGGTAGACAAGTAGAAGTTAATTTAGATTTGACAGGTTTTAATAGTAGCAATTGGATTATCGAAAACCCTACAGGTGCAACTAACAGTAGTGGTGTTTTTCAAACCAGAATTCGAGGTTTTGAAACAGGTATTGTTACTGTAGGTGCTACAGATAAAAGCTTTTCTCAGGATGTAACAATACAAGATACAGATAATTTGACTGTAACTGTGGTTCCGACAATAACTTTGCATCAATTGCCCATGTATACATCTGGGCTTTCGAGAAAAATAACTTGGAGCTCACTTAGTGGAAACTATGAATATTTTATCGAGGCTTCTCTTGATCCAAATTTTAATGTTTTAGAGAAAACTTCTGGTTGGATTACTGGTAATGAATATACTTTTCAAAATCTTGAAAACGGCAAAGCATATTACTACCGAGGCAAAGTTAGAAATATCGCTCATGTAGAAAGTGCATATTCGAATATTGTCTCAAGTATTCAAGCCGAAAGGCCTTCCGGAGTTATTCAGGTACTTGACCCAATAGTTGAAAAAGGTATTTGGGCACGTGTTCGAATTACTTTGGTTGATTCTGGGGGAAACCCACTGTCAGGCCGTAGGATAGTTTTTAATGTAGACAGGCCTATGGCAAATTGGGAAATAGAGCAGCCTAGTGCTTTGACAAATAGTAACGGTGTCACTGAAGGTAGAATTCGAGGCTTTGAAGTTGCAACTGTTAGGGTTACAGCAGAGGACAGAACAATACCAATGCATTTCCAGATTGATGGCTTTGATTGGCTTCAGGTTCGAGAATTGCCGAGTTTGACATTGAATTCGTTGCCCAACTATTCGAAAGGTCTTTCTCGTAGAATTAACTGGAATAATGTATTAGGTAATTATCAATATTTAATACAGGCTTCAAAAAATTCTAATTTTACTTCACCTATGAATAGTGGTTGGCTTTCTTCTAATCAGTTTACATTTACGAATCTAGTACATGCTCAGGGATACTTTTACAGGGGAAAATTGAGAAATTCTGCTGGAGTTGAAAGTTCATATTCCAATATTGTTTCAAGTATTCAGGATAATGAGGCACCTAGTATTGAGAATGTTGATTTTGAAATTATTTCTCAAAATGAGCAAAGAAAAGCGAAATTCACGTTTTTGATAAAAGACTTGTCCAGAGTAACTAATGTGCAATTTAAATGTAAAGATGATGATGAGATATACATATCTTGTGGCAGCGTATCATCCTTAAATGACTTCCATTATATTCTTTTTAGTAAAGAAGATTTATTACCATATGAAATAGCGGAAGATGAATATTCGTTAGAGTATTGTATTAGGGCTGATGATATTGTTGGTAACAGGGGGGAATATTGCGAACAAAAGGTCTTTAATCTCGAAGCTGTAGAAGTAGTGGTAGAGGAAGAGGTGGTAGAAGAAGA
>CAZELS010000026.1:0-6990 GCA_964513165.1 uncultured Candidatus Saccharibacteria bacterium | reverse complement strand
GCAATTTCATTAAAATACTCAACCTCCATTCCTTCTATTTCTTTAGGATAAATACCATTTGGCCATTCTAAAACATATGCACTACCATCAGCAAATTCCATTAATACAAGAAAGCAATATAGAGAGTCCGTTAACACAGGAATATGAAGAAGAATCAACCGTAGACGAAAAAACACAGGAAGAATTAAATGAAATTACTACCGATCAAAGGAAGAAAGATGATTTAGTTCTAAACGAAAGTTCTCAGTATTTAGCGCAGGTAATTAGAAGAGGTCCATTCATATATATTTCAGAATTAAGAGTTAGGATTTTAGATCAAAAACAAAATCCTGTAACAGATATTTTAGTTAAATTGTTTTCTGAACCAAAAGAAGCATACACAAATAATCTTGGAATAGTTACATTTAGGGAAGTCAAAGTAGGTGAGCATACGATTTCTTTTAATTACAAAGGAAAAGAATATGAGGAAAGTATTAGTATAGAGAGGCCGGATATTGACCAGGAGGTATTAGTTTTAGAAATAGTTGAGATTACAGTAGCAGAGGAAAATAATTATAACTATCTATACTTCTTACTAATAATTCCTTTCTTGTTTTTAACGTATAGAATTTACAAAAAAAAGAAGCCTAGCGAAGTTGTTTGATAAAAAATGCAATAATGCACAACTTCACTAGGCTTTTGGTAATTTGGGAGTTACTAAACATTCGAAAAATCATCAACAATGTTTTATAATAAAACAATTTAATTTTTAAAATAGAAAAAATGAAAAAATTAATTGTTGTTTTGCTCCCTTTAATTGCATTTCTTTTTCTTGCTTGTGGAGGTGAAAACACAGAGCAAAGTACAGATACTACAAACATGCAATTTGAAAATGAAGAAGAAAGTATTGTTGGTTCTTGGTCTGGAACTTGGATACAGAATGAAGTTCATTACAATACTAAACTTCCAGAAGCTAATTGTGAAGGTATTAATGTTTGGGATCCTGAATTTCACGAAAGTGAGGGTGGTGTTGACTGGGGTCTAAGTTTCTATATTGATGAAAATAATGTTCTTAATATTGTAGACGGAGGAGAAGACAGAATTGTCTTTAAAGGTGATTATGCATTTTCTTTTGAAACAGAGTGGAATTGTAACAGGGTAATTAAATGGAATGGTATTTTCTCAGAAGATTTTCGAAATATTCAGGGAAATTGGGAAATGCATCATCCAGCTTACAATTTAATGTCCAGTGGTACTTGGAGAGCTAGTAAGTTTTAAAAATTTTACGTTTTTTTTTGTTAAAACAAGTATCTCCTGATCTTGTTCTATACCTCTTTGGTTTTCTTGTTTTACAAACTCTTTCCAATTTCCTAAAAAAACTTCAAAATTGTTCTTTTTTGCAAAATTTTTAATTTTTTCTGCAGAGTGAAAATACTTTGTTGTTTCAGCTCCTTCAATATATCCAAGACTAGGTTTTCCTGAGATTTTAAAAAACTTTATGGTAAATGTCTCTCCTTCTTTTAATATTCTAGTCTCATCCTCTGGAAATTCTTCTCCTTTGTAAAGAAAACGTGCATTTGTTGAAATACTTTTTAATACAGGACTAGATGTCCCTATACCAGAAACTAATCTCCCTCCTGTTTTTAATTTCAAAGAGAGTAATTTAAAAAGCTCATCCAAATCTTCTATATGGTCTATGGTGTATTTCATTATTGCTAGATCCAAAATTTCGTCTTCAAGATTTTTCAAATATTCTAGTATTTCGGATGCTACAAAATTAATGACTTCTTTACGCTTCAAGTATTTTTCGTCTGAAATATATTCTTTTGCTAAAACAAGCATGTGTGGAGAAATATCAACCCAATCGATTTTTCCTTGAGGTTCTTCGAGCAATCTATCAAAGAGGCTGTGATATCTATCTGGATGTGCTCCCCCTCCTAGTTCAGCAACATAGAGAGGATCTGAAATTTCTGACATTTCTTGCATAATTGTAGCATCAACTATGTTTGCTACCGTGAAGTTTTTTTCATTTTGTTCATGTTGAGCAAAATGCTTAGTAACTTCAGGATCAAAATACATTTGAATGTTTTCTCTGTTTTCGGATGATTCCATATGTCAGATTATATCAAAAAGGTTGGATGAGAAGGCGAGGTGAATACTAGTTTAATACCATATGCTACTTTTCGTTTTCATTTTCAAAAAATTTAATATATCATAAAGGCATATCATAACCTCATTAAACAACCAAAAATGAAAGAAACCGAATTAACAGTACAAGTATTTGAAACAGAAGAAGATATTGACAAAAAGCTTAGAAAAGTAGGCTATGAAATATCTGAAGAATACACTTTAGACGATATCTACATGTCTAATGCTTACAATCTTTTGGATAAACTCTCAAACTATGAAATTTTGCAAAGAAGCTTTTTGATAAGGAATATGAACAATGAAAAAAAAGATCTTGTTTTTAAAAAGAAAGATTTTGGAGAAAAAGGAGAAGTTCTATCTGAAGAAAAATTCAAAATTAACATCGATGATATTAAAAATGCCGAAAAATTCTTTGAATGCATTGGATATAAAAGAATTTTTGAAATAAATAATTATACAAAACTTTACAAAAAGGGTGATATTGAACTAAATATTCAAAAAATAAAAAATCTAGGAATATTCATTGAAATTGAAGAGAAAGTTAAAGAAGAAAAAATTTTTGAAACTAGAGAAAAGATGAGAAGGATATTGAAAGATTTGCCAATAGAAATTGGAGATGATTTTGACGTAAAAAAAGCTCATTTGATGTTAAACAAAGTTAGAAATTAAAATATTTATGTTTTTTCACATTCTGCTATAAAAGTAATAAAAATCCCTGTCCTCTCTTGTTTTAGAATGCAAGCAATGTTATAATAGGCTTATAGAATAAATTATAAGGTCTCGATATTATGAATTGCGAAAAGTTCTACCCAATTCAATACGATTCTTGTAATACAATAAACCAAGACGAAAAAGAAAACTTGCTTAAAAAAGAAGCATATTATTCTGCTAAGCTTGACTCTCTTAAAGTAGTACTTATGGAACTTAGCTTCACAGTAATGCTTTTTGTCTGTAGTTTATGGTCATTAATACGTTACTTAACAAACTAAGTAATGAATAATACCAGTAAATTTGAATATAAAAACGAACTTCATAATAGATTAATCTTTGAGAATAACATCTCTGCTATTGCTATACATGAGATGATCTTTAATAGCAAAGGCAAACCTATCGATTATACATTTTTATCAGTAAATCCAGCCTTTGAAAAACAAACAGGTCTGAAAGCAAAAGATATCTTAGGAAAAAGGATAACAAAAGTTCTACAGGGTATTGAAAAAACGACCTTTATAAAAACATATGGAGATGTTGTTAAAACTGGTAAAACTATAACTTTTGAATCATACTCTGAACCTTTAAAGCAATACTATTCTGTTAACGCTTTCAAGCTACTTGGGAATACTTTCGCTGTAACATTTAATAATATAACTGTTGAAAAGAAGGCTTTTGCAGACATTAAAACAATAAGTTACAAAGACGATCTCACAAAACTATACAACAGAAGATTTTTTAATAAGGAAATGAAGAGACTTGACACAAGAACTCAGTTACCTTTGAGCATCATTGTAGCTGATATGAACGGTCTTAAATTAATTAATGATACATATGGGCACAAAGTAGGCGATGAAGTTCTGAAATATGCTGCAAAGATATTGAGAGATGCATGCAGAAAAAACGATACTATTTCCAGATGTGGTGGAGATGAATTCTCCATAATATTACCACGAACAAGTAAGAAAGTGGGAGAACAAATCATTAAAAGAATCGAGGACCTATGTATCAAACGAACGAAAGTTCATAAAGGAATCAAGTTGCCAATTTCCATTTCTCTTGGCTCTGCTACGAAAACAAGAAGTGAAGAAAAAATCAAAGATCTCTTTCAAGTCGCCGAAGACAAAATGTATGCAAACAAACTAACTCAAAAGTCTAGTATCAGAAATTTAATAATTCAATCTTTAATCAAAACCTTAACAGCCAAAGGTTTTGAAGAATCTCATATGTCTAATATGGCAAAAGTGGGAAAAATCTTTGGTGAAAAATTAGGTTTTGATTCACATAGAGTACACCAACTAGAAACATTAATTAATCTACATGATATAGGTAAGGTTAATGTGCCAGAAGAAATTTTAATAACTCCAAAGAAATTATCTCCAGAAGATTTTAGACTTGTCAAAAAGCACACTTCAATGGGATATAGGATAACACGAGATATTGAAAATCTAAGTCACTTTTCAGAAGACATACTTTCGCATCACGAAAGATGGGATGGGAATGGCTATCCAAGAAAGCTCAAGGGGCACAAAATCCCATACAATGCAAGACTGATAACAATAATAGATTCATATGAAGTTATGAAACACGGTAGACCATACAAAAAAGCTCTAAGCAAGAAAGACATAATAAATGAATTTAAAAAAGAGGCAGGTAAGCAATTTGACCCTGAGCTTACAAAGGTCTTTGTATCTCTTCTAGAAGAAGATGCGTTTTAAGTAATCATCATCATTCCATCTTATCAAGATTTTCTATCATCCTACTTATGAACTATCGAACAAATATTAACATGCAATACGATAACAATAAAATAAAAAGAAATGCATTCTATTCTACCATGCTAGATTTTTTTAAATTCTCAATCAAGGGACTTAACTGCAAAGTATTGATTTACAAAAAATTAAAAACTATTTGTACCGTTGGGACTGCCTCAATGATAATACTTCTTCCATTTTTAGAGTACGATTTTACATTAGATTCAAATTCAACCTACATTGAGACAACTGTAAAAAACTTAATCTGTAAAAACAAGCAAATAAAAGCAAAGGACTTGGTAGAGTCGAATATTTTAACTGAGTCTTTAAATGAGAGTATTTGGAAATTTAATTTCTCTAATACTTTAATTCCTCTTGAGAAAGGTTTTAATCAGTATGAGAAAGAAGCTTCTATAAATCTTAATTTAACTATATGGCCAGTAAGATTCATATATCTTGATGAGGAAGAAAATATTGTAAAAATTTGGAACAATGTTCAAACAGGTCATGATGTTTATATCTTAAAAGTTTTTGATCTTAAAGATAATGTTGAATTAGAAATAATTGGCTCAGTCCTTATCCAATATTTTGAAATATTAAAGAATGTTGATATTTTTGCTCAGGGTTATATTTTTGACACTCATGCAAATGGACTTGAAAATAACGAAAATTTCTCTTCAGATATTAACGTGGAATATAGAATGAATTATCTCGAAGAAATATATACATACCTGTGAAATTCCATACTTTTATAGGAACAACAAGCTTATTGATGATAAAAATAGGTGATTATTTTGATGTTAAACAAAATTAGAAATTGATATTTCGTTTTTTACACTTTAGCAACTAACAACTCATCCCAACTACTCGTGTACCTAGGTGATTTTTTACACTGTTTCATTTTTAATTTGTTTTTTGTTCCCAAAGAAGCTATTTTCACAGTATCTTTTCCCCATTTGTTATTAATACAATCTACACTTCTCATTATTTTCTCGTTGTTTTCTACATGTGTTAAAAAACTATCCGCAGCAAAGTTGAGCTGTACGCTATCTAATGGTGAAATACCAGTTAGCATTACACCCGACTTTTTGTACAAATATCCTTTTTTGAAAATTTTTTCTAAACCAAGAAAAGCATATTTAATTAATGTAGAAGAATCAGAAACAGGATATGGAAGTTTAAGGCATATGGATTTAGAATAGTAAGGCTTTCTAAATGGTGAAGTAGTAATGAAAATGGTAATAAATCCAGTAACACAATTTTCTTTTCTTAATTTTTCTCCTGCTCTAGTAACATTCATAGCTAAAGCCTCCTTAATATCGCACAGAGAGCTCGTTAGTTGACCAAAAGATCTTGAATTAACAATACTTTTTCTAACTGGAGGACTTTCCTGAAAAGGTATACACTCAACATTATTTAATTCCATTACAGTCCTGTACCCATTTACTGTCATTTTTTTTCTAACAAGCTTTTGATCCGCATACTTTAAATCTTTTGCAGTAAAAAAGCCTAGATTTTTAAGCAATGTAGCATATTTTCTTCCCACTCCCCATATATCATCAACTTCGATCTTTTCTAAATATTTGTCATTGTCTTGTGTATTTAGCAAAGACAAGACACCGTTGTATTGTCGATCTTTTTTGGCTATTTTAGACGCTATTTTAGTTAAAGTTTTGGTATATGCAATACCCAGAGTTGTAGGGATTCCCACATCTCTAAGTATTGTCTCTCTCATTTCCATACCATATTCCTGACATTTATCTTCATCCATAGGGAGTTTGAGAAATGATTCATCAATTGAGTAAACCTCAATATCTTGTGAAAAACTTTCTAGTACCCTTACTATTCTACGAGATATATCTGCATAGAGGGAGTAGTTAGAAGAGAAAACGTGTATATCATTTTTGCTTGCAAGATCCTTAATCTTGAAGTATGGGGTGCCCATCTTAACACCAAGCTCTTTTACTTCATTTGACCTTGATACTATGCATCCATCATTGTTTGAAAGTACTAAAACCGGTTTGTTTCTTAAATCAGGTCTAAATATTCTCTCGCAAGAGACATAGAAGTTATCACAATCTATTAATACATAAATCCTTTTTTTCATATACAATTGTGTAAAACATATGTAACTACTCCCCAAACAAGAAAATCATTTTCAGAGGTAACAGTTATTGGATTGTAATTCTTATTCGCTGGATAGAGAAAGACTTTGTTTTGTTTTTTAAAAAATCTTTTTACTGTAAATTCTCCATCTATATATGCAATTACTATTGAATTGTTTTGAGGTTGTAAGGATTTGTCTACCACAAGTATGTCTCCATCGTGTATGCCTTTTTCTATCATAGAATCTCCTCTGGCTTTTACTAGAAAAGTTGAAGCGGGATTTTTTACAATC
>CAZELS010000025.1:0-10239 GCA_964513165.1 uncultured Candidatus Saccharibacteria bacterium | reverse complement strand
ATATATATATACATTTTTTATTATAAAAGTATTATATATATATATTATATAATACTCTTACAATAGTCTACCCTTTCATGGAATAATCTGTGTAATAAACAGAAACATTGTCTTGAGAAGAATTCAATATTTTCTTAACTGCTATTTCTATTTCTGCTTTTTGTGGATGATCTTTTATGATTTCAAGCCATGTGTCACCGTTTACGAGTAATTTTCGCAATTGATTAACTAAAACAATCTCATCCCCATTTAAATAGCTTTCCCAGTCTTTAAAAAAATAATTCGCAGCTGAAATCATCATTGTTTGTAAATGTTCATCCTTTCTATCCAAAGCGAAACCCTCAACTTTTTGAAATTGCACTTCACTGTTAGATAAATTGAACAATCTAAAACGCTTGTCATCAGACATAAATAGCACAATCCCAATATCTTTTTCCCATGCGTATTCCTTAAATATTTCACACAAACTATTTAAAAATTTCTTCGCATCGCCTCTACCTAAATTGTCTGCGGCTAGCCTTCTAATTTCTGCAAATTCTATGTCCTCTCCTCTTTCAAGGGCTTTTTTAACAACAGGACTTTTTTCAGCTATCTTCTTCGCCAAATAGTTGTAAAATTCACCCTCCTGAGGGACCATTAATTCCTCCGCATCTAAACCTATATCACCCGAAGGTTGAAGAGTAGCAACTGCTGCCAGTCCTAATTTATTTTTACTTGGATAAACAACTACTACACCCTCTTTCAAATCAAAATTATCAACTTCTGGCAAATTATCCGTTGTCTCAGATTGAGAATAAACCTTCCTTCTAAATTTACCAATCCAACTTAATATATTTTCATGAACTTTCCCTTTTAATACTATTGGTGTACCTAGCATAGATATATCGCTCTCATTAAGCTCTAGACCATTTCTTCTCAAAGCCATTGTCAAATTACTACCTAAATAGGTTTCTGGTTGGCTATAAACAATTTCATCAAACATTCCTGTACTTATAATCAATTCCTTCACTTTTTCTTCATTCAACAAAACCGCCTTCTTCATAAGATTTTTGTTTCTCTTCAAAATCTCCTTTATCTGTGGATCCTTCATATATTCCAACATAATGCCACCAATTGTCTTTCCTTCTTGATGCATCGAAAGCCTTGCTTTTTGATCAAATTCTAAAAAATTCCATATCCTTTTTAAACCAAAATTTTCAGTTTGCTTCATCGGATCGCTTAAGATCATAAAACCTCCTGGCCTTAATAACGATGCTGCCTTTTTTAAAGCAGTTAATCTCAAAATCTGTGCCTCTTCTTGAGTATATTTTCTCGTACCTTCAGGAGAAAGAGTTGTTGCATACCAAACATTTTCCATTACAACAACATCATATTTACCTTTATCCTCTTCAGAAATTTCAGGGCTTGTTAAATCAAATCCGTTCTCATAAGAAACAGGAAAATCAACCGAAGACATATCTGGATTGAGGTCAAATGCTTTACATTCGTATCCATTTTGATTTAAAAGCCTTGATATAGGAGCAGGACCTGCTCCTACCTCAGCAACCATAACTTTATCTTCTTCAACAAGACCATCCCTTTCAACCAATCTATGCACTAAATCTACAATTTCTTTATCATGCAATTCCTTAGGCGCAAAAGTTTCCAATCTGGAGTAAACACCAGCATATTCATCATGAGACCAAACATTTGTCTTTTCTTCAGTTATCATTAAGAGTGTGGATTATTTTATCCTATAGTTAATTATATCTAAAATTGCTAAAATTTACAATATAACTATAAAAATAGTACATTGGTAGCCCCTCGTTTTTTAAAAAATGGGAGTAGGTGGACTTGAACCACCGACCACGGCTTTATAAGAACCGCGCTCTAACCACCTGAGCTATACTCCCAATATAACCCTGATTATACAACAAAAAACGCATTTAATCACTCTTTTCTTTAGATTTTAAATCCCCTCTTTGTATAATTTCTTCAGACACAGAATTCAAATCCCTACCATATCTCATTCTAGACATATTTTTAATAACCGGCGTTAATTTTGGATAAGTTGGTAAATTAAACTCACTATCCGTATTTAAAGGCTGAAAAGAAGTCTCCATAGAAAAAGGAGATGGATATTTACCATCGCAAAGTAATTTTGTGTAATAGTTGAAATTTGCTTGATTAACAATATCACCAGAATTAAAAACAGGCTCAAATTGATTCTCCAAGAAATGAGCATCATCAACACCAGTACGCCCAATTAAAAGAGTACCAACATTTCCAAAAATTGCATTTTTGATCTCCTCCGGCATCTGACCAATATATTGGTTTGCAACAGTTAAACTAAGCCTGTATTTTCTAGCTTCAGACAGAATTGACTGAAATTCCTCCGTGGTAAAATTTTGGAATTCGTCAACATAGAGAAAGAAATCCCTTCTTTGATTTTCAGGAATATCTTGCCTACTAAGTGCTGCTCCAAGAATTTTCTGAATCAAAAGCAACCCTATTAATCTCATATTTTCATCCCCTATTACTCCCTTTGACAAGTTCACAATCAAGATTTTTCCTTCATCCATAACCTTACGAGTATCAAAAGAAGACTTTGATTGTCCCAAAATATTTCTCATCAAAAGATTGGTAACAAATTTGTCAAATTTTGAAACAAAGTAACCTAGAGATTCAGATTTCGTTTTTTGATCAGTCTTTGCTACTTGATCCGTCCAATATCTTCTAACCAAATCATCTTTAATATATGGTAGCCATTCCTCTGCAACCCATTTCTCATCTGTAAGCATTCTTACAACCTCAATCAATGTAGATCCTGGCTTACTCATAGCTGTAAGCAAAGAATTTCTTACTGCCTGTTGCATAATAGCTCCAACAAAACCCTGGTTGTTTGGATCAAACATCTTTATGAGCAAATCAATGAAAGAGTTAACGATAATGTGTTTGTGCTGCTCACTGTAAAATTCAAGAATATTTAAACCAAAAGGTCTTTCACTGTCCCCAATATTGAAATAGATGACATCTTCAGCTCTTTCAGGTGGAATACGTTGTAAAATCAACTCAGCAGTTTCCCCATGAGGGTCGATAAATGCTACACCATCACCATTGTATATGTCCTGCATAATCATCCTTAACATTAACCAAGATTTACCAGTACCTGTTTGACCAAGAACATATGTATGTCTTCTACGATCGTCTCGTTTAAAACAAACTTTTCTACGATTCCCTCGATATACATTCTCCCCTATCCATATCGTATCCTTCGAATCAACATCTTCACTAACCCAATTTGCTACAGGAGCCACTTTTGAAAGCAACCAATTTATATGTGGTATCCGAATATCCTTGTTTGGAAAATGATATATTGTTGCAAGTTCTTCAATATTTAATATCGTTTTTGTTTTCAAAGGCATTCTTCTGTATATAACATTGTGCATGAATTCCTCCTGACTGTACTTACTAATATCTTTTTTCTTGAAATCATTGATTCCTGGATTAGAAAATTGTTCAAAAGCACCAACTACATTGTCTACATGCATTTCAGCAATTTCCTTTTCGGGAGCACTTGCAACTATACGAATGTTTGTAAAAAATCCAATTTTTGATGTTTTTTTACCAATAGCTTGTACTTGTTCCTGAGAAAGTTTTGGACCATCCTTTTTTTCAGGATCAGCATTACTAGCTTCAACACTTTTAACAAACTTCGATCCCCTTTTCTGCCATTCACTACCTGCAGGAGCGATGGCAATTTGAATTAGCATACCTTCATTTTTGCCCATCTTACTGACAACACTCAAGAGATTGCCCAATGGATCTCCTTTGAAATCTTCAACTGTCTTCAATGGATAGTATTCAGAAGCAGTAAGTTCCAAACTAGCATATGCAACACGACAATCCGGTGCAAAGATATTGTATTCATCAACAACAGTAATATCAGCATCTTGATATGCACCGATTACTTGTTTTTCAACAAGGTCAACGAATTTTTTAGGAGAATAGATGTAGAAACGAATCTCACCAGGCAAACCAACAATCTCAAAACTAACACAATTATTTACAGTAACATACTTACTCAAACCCTTTCCAAGGCCACCAATACCGTACAAATTTGCAAACATTCTTTCTGCAATACCAATTTCCCATTCATTTGTACTAGGGACTCTAACTTCAAGCAAAACCCCTTGTTTCGTCTTCTCATCCCTGTCCTTCTTCCTTAAATAGTTCATGTACAAGTAAACACCAACTCCTAAAAGAGCCAAAAGAAAAAAAACAAGGAAAGTAATCAAACCAGTACCAGCAGTAAAACCCCCACCCAAACTATCGTCCGGAAACTGATTGGGCATTGGTCCAATATTCTGACCAGTAAGGTGTAAAAAAATTTCAATATATTTAAAAGTCATCCTTAATATATCCCAACAAAATACTCATAGATACATAAGAATAGCACAAAAAAGGAGTTTGTCCAACTAAGCAGTTTTCTTTAAATATTCAGCTCGCCAAACATTAGAATCATGAGAATCAACAGAAGAATTCTCTTCAGAAGATGATATTTTATAGCCTAAACCAGTACGAAGTGTTCTTACATTATCTAAATTTTCATCATTATTTCCTTTAGAATCTTTTGTTTCATTAAAACCCTTCTCTACCTCCACACTAACATTAACACCATCGCTAGGCTCACCAAATCTTTCATCAGGTTTTTCAACCTCAGAACCCTGTTCGTTTTCAACAAAGCCTGAGATTTTAATATCATTTTGTTTTAATATCTCGTTTTCTCCCATAACAAAAATGTCTAGTAAATATGAGAAATTATATCACAAATTTTCTTTTTTCTCTATGCAATTCCCTTTCCAACTCCCTTTTTTTAATAGCTTCTTTTTTTTCATGTTTTTTCTTCCCTCTTACCAAACCAATCTCTGCTTTAATCTTCCCCTTCTTCAAATACATTTTCAAAGGCACAATCGTTAATCTACCCTGCTTCATTTTTGAGGTCCAAGAAACAATCTCAGACTTTTTTGCAAGCAATTTCCTTGTTCTTACAGCATCATATTCCTTCCCACTCATATATTTGTATCTACTAATATGTGCATTCAAAAGCCATAGTTCGCCATCTTTGACAATCACATGACTGTCTTTTAAAGAACCTCCTCCACTTTTTAGAGATTTTACCTCATGCCCTTCCAAAACAACCCCTACTTCCAAAGTATCAAGTATTTCATAGTCAAAAAAGGCTTTACGATTCTTTACTGGATTCATATATTAATCGAGAACAATATTAATTTTCCAAATCTTCCTGCCATCTAATACATACATCGTATTGTCATTGTCAGTCAAAACAACTCCCTTTACATCGTTAAATGCGTCCTCAGCTTCTCCTCGGTAGACATATTGTGCTGTAACAACGACCTCATTAGGATGCACTGGGTTTTGAACTGCCTCTATTGGTTTGCTAAAACGAACAAATCTTTCTAGCTTTGAATCAAAAACAACTAATGCACGATCCATCGTTGGTCCTGTATATCCATGAGTAATATTTTTCAAATCTTCGTGAAGCCCAGTTACTGAAAGAGGCCTGTTCAAACCAGTACTTGGCACAAACCTTTTAATACCATTAGGAGTTTCTGACAAAACAATTACATATTGATCTCCAAACAAATCAGTCCCGTTTTCAAATGATGGATGCGAAATATATTCTGAAGGTAGTGAATATCCTCCTCCTCCAAATCCATCTGATTTCATAATTCGACTTTGCGAAGGAATCAAGAAATTCAATGAATCCAGTGGTCCAAAGACTGCAAAAGCAGAAACTCCTTCAGCACCTAAGCTTTTTGCATTTACACCAGAAAGTACCTTAAAATCATTAAATTTGCCATCCGCATCTTTCCCAGCTCTCAACACTCCAGATTCCGAATCAAAAACATACAAGCCCTCATTTTCTACATTGTTGCCGATATCAATATGTATAGGGTTTTTCAAAAAATTGTTTGGATCCGTGACTTTTCTGTAACTAGCATCTACCAAAGAAACTTCAAAAACAGCACCCTCACCCTTGTCGATTAAATAGAGAAATTCTCCATGAACAATTTGAGATCCTTTTGAAATTACAAAAGTTACAGGATCAGACTTGTCTCCAAAAGTTAGCTTTGTATCCAAAAACACCTCGATATTACCAGCTTCTTCACTCACAGCAACAATTCGAAAAATTTTGTCCTCTATGCTTTGAAGTTTACTTTTCCTCTCCTCTATCTTTTCTTCATTCTCACTTCCCAACCTCTCAAGTTGTCCCTTAGATTCCAAATCATTCAAATATTCATCTAAATCCTTCCTGGCAGAAGCAAGTAAATTCAAAGATTCTTCAGAATCACTAAGCGCTTTTCTGTCAGCATCTCCCAGAACTTCATCCAATTCCAAAAAGAATGCATCCAAACCACGACTTAAAACAGCTCTTTGTCTAGATTCAAATGCAGAACGGACACCAAGAAAAATTGCCAAAACAAGAACAAGAAGTACAAAAAAAGTAACAAAACGCCTTACTTTCAACTCCCTGTCTTTGTATCCATCCACCTTGAACGGTCTTACTCCCTTCTCCATTCTTGAAAATGAAGATTTTGATTGCAATTTCTTTAACCATTTTTTCCTACCATATTTGTTTTCTATCCAAAAAAGCAGTTTGTTGAAGTAATAGCTGAAGAATGTGATGATTTTACCAAATATATTTTGGACCTTTCCTTTAAACCAAAGCCATTTTTCATTAGGTTCTTTTTCCAATTCAACAATCTCCTCTGGCTCTTCCTCCACTATCTCTGTTTCAATCGTTTTTTCCTCAAGAACAGGTGGCGGAGCTTTAACTTCAATCTTTTTCTCCTGCATTGTAGCAACAAAAGCACCTCCAGTAGCTCCCTCTCTCTCAAAAATCTTTGCAATATATCCCTCTATCTCATCCAAATGTTGCAAATTCTCAATATCACTCTTCAAATTCTTTTCACAAGCACATACTACAAAAATATCCTTAGGTAACATAATCATGCTACCTACGTCAGACTTGTTGTTTGCAAGAAGGCCTGATATGTCAACAATTTTTTTACGATAGACAAAGACATTGTGATCTCCTGAAATTCCTACAAATACCTTGTTTTCTTTAAAAACTAAAATTGAAATATTTAAATTAACACCCTTTTCCTCAAGGACACTGTCATGTTTGATGAGTTCTTTTAATTTGAATTCTGCACCCAAAAGACCATTTTTTAATCTAACAATGATTTCATCTTCTTTTGAAAGAAATCCATCAAGAAATCCATCCCACACAAATTTGTTAAATCGGGATGTTTCTACTTCAGCAGTGTTAGAAACTGAAACTAAGGCATAAATTTCAACATTACCCAAAGACAACGAAGGACTGTATCTAAATACAGATGTATTGTCGCTAGGCCTAGTTTTTGTTAAAAACTGTTTTGTATAAACCATAGATTGTAATTAAATTACGCCATTACTATTAAAGAAAGAGCTAGCAGCCCTATTAGTATTACAGCATAAAGATGAAAAAAAGCAAGTCTTTCGAGGGTTTTGTTCCAAGGAGTTACAACAGTATCAGCTAGAATCCTAACTCTCAAAGCTAAGAAAAAGCTGTAGGCAATATACAGAATGAAGAGAAGACCAAATGCAATCTTCAAAAAGAAGCCAATACTAAAAACCATTGTATCAATATTTGTACCAAAATCTGTTATCAAATCCATGTTTTAAAAAATCAAAATTATTTACCCCTAGCAATCTTCCTTCTTCTTAATTCCCTAAGATCCAAGATAGTATCTTGTACGTCTCTTGGTCTTGGTATGTTACAAAAATCAAATTCATTCTTTGCTCCAGCAGTCTGTACATACAAATTACCGTAATCAAAAATTGCAGCCAAGGCTCCTGCAGGACTATGTGAGACATCCTGTATTTGATCAAATGTCGTTTCTGAAACACGATGTGACATAATACTGACAAAATCTACATCAACAATTCTTTTTGTTGTAATTACGTTCATTTCAAAGAACCACTTGAGAAAAGCATCAAGAAGAATTGTAACAGCAAGCATGAAGAAGAAAATGAAAAGTCCTGATATGAAAAATGTCAAAGAGAAAGTACCTTCAAACCAAGAAGAGGCTGGGATTGCAAGCAAAAACGGTGCTGCAAATGTAAATATTGCCAAGAAAATCTTTTTTAACAATCCAGACCAATGATGCCTAACAACCAAAACAACAGCTTCATCTTTCCCTATTGTCAAAAAAGATATTTTTTTAGGAAATGGGTAAAAGGACGAAAAAACAGATTTTTTTGCTTTTCTAGTAATATTTTCAACAAAAGTTTTTTCAGAATCTAAAAGTTCTTGAATCACTTCATCTATTGGAGCTTCGATTTCTTTTTTTAGATGTTCTCTTCTTTTTTTACGTCTAATCTTTTCCCTCTTCTCTTTACTTTTCGGCTCGCTTACAAATTCCTCTCTTTCTTGCACTTTCTGCTCTTTCTCTGGAATAGCATCTTTCTCATCATCGTAGTCCATGATTATTTCGGGAGCAATTTGTGCGTCCTTTTTGTTGACCATGCTTGATTATATTAAATATTCGCAAAAAAGTCATCAAAAAAACTACTTCATCTGTACATCGATATGTGTAAAACCAAATTGTGGAATATGAATATATCCAGGAGCACGCATGTTAAGAATGGTTTTGAATTCAGAAGCTGGGATATTAATAACACCTCTGTTTGTAGGTATTGAAACTGTAACGGATTGACCTGTTGAACTGTTTTTGCTCATACCTGGTTTACCTGTAATCGATGTTACTGGATTAGCAAGTAAAGACCTTAATTCAGCCATAGAATATGGATTACCACCAGAAAAACCAGGAACTGGACAATTTTGTATCGTTACACTAATGATTCTGTCTGCATTGAAATTTAATCCCTCACCCTTGTATACGATTAACCATGCATTAACAATGTCACTCATTTCCTCATTCGTCATCCAAGGAAATCTGTTACAAGAAGATCCACTGTCACCATAGCCTAATCGATACCATGCTCTGTAGAACCAAGGACTTTCAGCCATACGTTCCCATGCACGATTTGTCCAATTTCCTGAATCTGTCTTGTCTGTAGTATCCCATCCAGAAGTATTAAGGAAACCTCCAGAAGTAGCAGAATACTGAGTTACAACACCATCGAGGACTAGACCTCTTGTAGAATCAACTGCTGTTTTCCAACTAGCAGGAGGATTTGCAGATTTAGAAGCTGAAAAAACCTGACATCTTTCAGTAATACATATTGTGCTACCCTGAACTTTGAATCTCAAAGCATATGTACGAGCAGCTATGGCTTGTGCCTTCAAAGCCTCCACAGGCCAGCTAGATGGCATTTCAGCTATACCATAGAGGTATGTTGTCTCAAAATCTAAATCACCATGACCTTCAACACTAATTGTCCCACTGGTATCAGCATTGTTTGGTCCTTTACCATAGTAAGCTTCCAATATTTGTGACGAATTATGCCCACTGTTAGCCCTTGCCAACGCGCCATATTGACTCATACCATTTCTGTGAGTATATGCACCGTATGAGAATACTGCAAAAGAACCTGCAGGTGCAGAATTTACGAAACCTTGATATGTAGCATTGATATCTCCTGTAGCAGGGACATCTCCTACTGATACAACTGATTGACCTGATTTTGCTGCTAAAATAGCTTTTTGAAGATCCGATATTTCTTCTTCTAAAACACCAATTCTGTTTGTTAATGCTCCCCTAGTAGCAACTTGCTTGTTCAATTCTGCCTGTATTTGAGCTCTTTGTTGAGCAAGCAAAATTTTTGATTCTTCAAATTCTGCCTGATCTTTTTCAAAAGCCTCTTTTTCTTCATTCAAACTGACCCTTTCAGCATCCAAAGCAAGGACTTCATTAGCAATATTACGCATGTATGAGATTTGAGAAGTAATGACAAATTTATTGAAAATCAATGATTGGATAATGTTGTCCTCATTATTCCTACTCAAAAAAATTTCCAGGAAACTAATTCTAGAATTTTTGTACAATCTTCCAGAAATATCATTAACTTTTTCTTGTTTCTCAGCAAGTTCTACCTCTTTCAAAGCAATGTATTCTTCTTTTTCGGCAATTTCTTCAACAACACGAGCCATTTCACTCTCCACCCTATTCAACTCTGCATTAATCAAACGAATTTGTTGGTCCAAAGAATATCCTCCTCCTTGAATTC
>CAZELS010000024.1:0-2084 GCA_964513165.1 uncultured Candidatus Saccharibacteria bacterium | reverse complement strand
CTTAATATTTTTAATCAAGTTCTTTTTTGAATTTTTCATAATATTTTTCTAAAAAAGTATCGAATTTTTCAATAAATTTTCCTTCTGAAAATTTCTCTGCCCTAGAAACAATTTTTTCTGGATCAAATTTTGCTTTCTTAAATCCATTTAATAGATCACACAAACCTTTTTTTGAATCAAAAAACAAACCAGTTTTTCCATCAACAACAGTCTCTGTAACACCACCCTTGTTGTAAGCAAGCACAGGACAACCGCAAGCCATCGCTTCAACTGGAACAAGACCGAAATCTTCAATGCCGGGAAAGATGAGGGCTGTTGCATTAGAATACGATGCTTTCAATTGGTCGTCTTGTAAATGTCCTAGAAACAAAATATTCGGAGATTTTTTTGCACATTTTTTTAAATATTGTTCATCAGGACCTTCTCCAACAATTACCAAATTCTTTTCTTCTTTTCTACATGCCTCTATGGCCCAATCAATTTTTTTGTAATCATAGAGTCTAGAGACAACAAGAAAATATTCTTTCTTGAATTCTTTTGGAAGTAGATCTTTCAAATTACGATGTCCTTCATTAAACCAGAAATCTAAAATACCGGGATAGATTACCAAAGAATTTCTTTGATACCTATGCATTACTTTTTTTTGAATAAATGAAGAGATACTTACAATGTAATCAATTCTTTGTGTTGCTGCATAGTCCCAAATACGGTAGAAGTTTGAAAAGAAGGGTGTGAGGAGATTTATGAAAAAAAGAAATTTTGATGTTCTAAAACTTCGCTCCTTTTCCCAATATGTTCTGGGAGGGGTTAGAAGAAGACATACGTGTAATTGATCCATGCTTGTAATTACACCTTTTGCAGAACCAGCTGACACACTGATGACAAGGTCATATTCTCTCAAATCGAGCATTTCAAATGCCCATGGTGTCAAAATATTGTGATGGTTTTTCAATACTTTTTTGAAAAAAGGTCTTTGCAAAAAAGTAGTATATACATTGTTTTCTAAATCTGAATATTCTTCTTCATTAAATACTGCAGTATATATGTCTGCTTTAGGAAACATTTTCAAAAGAGAATCTAGAGTTCTGTCAGAACCACCCTTTGCAATCATTGAATCAGTTACGAGGGCAACTTTTAGCGAAGAAATCGTTTTCATAAAGGAATTTTACCAAGAGTTAACAAATACTACAAACTCTCTTCTTTAAGTTTTTTCATCATTTTCTCTCTACGTTTAAAAACTATATTAGTTTTTAAAAGGGCAGCAAGAGAGATTATTCCTACACCAACAAAAATTGAATTAACACCAAGGAGATTAGTCTGTGGTAGTTGCTCTTCTTGAGGTGCTGCAGTCAATGAAGTTGTATAGTTGCCTTGGGCTCCAATTACAGTACCGCATTCCTGACAAGTTCCTGCATTTGCAGTATTGATTCTTACCGTACCTCCATTTTCACCTGTAGCTCTGAAATTAAGTGATGCAAATATGTTGTCAGAACCTGTGTAAGGATCAGCTAAAATGAAACAGTAAAGAAAAAGGTCATCTTGTTCTTCCCTCTCCAATCCTTCAACAGTACAACCGGGTACATCACCTGAAGTAAAACCCATGTATTCAATGTCTCCACTGTAAACAATTGAAATTTCGAAACCATCTACTTCTCCACCACCACTATCAACAACAATATCAATATTTGTTCCAGCTTGATCAATTGTTCCTGTGATTGGATCTAAGGAGATATCTACAGCAGCGTAAGCACTATTTAAGAAAAGACAAAAACAAAGAACAAAAGAAAGAAATATTTTCAAAGTTCGCTTTTTCAATTTTGTATTTACTCAAATTATCTAACTACAAACACAGCTTGTCTCGCATAGAAAAGCTTTCCCCAGGCTGTTTTCCTTTGTAGAAGTAAAGAGCTAAAGCACCTGTTACAAATATTGTACCACAGAAAAAAGAAAGTGTGGTAAATATCGATGTCTTTGGTAAAACTGCCTCACCATCATTCTCTTGCTCTGGCATATTTTTGAAAGAAAGTTCTTCATAGGAGGAAATGAGAGATTTTTCTGTACTCTCGACTTCAACTTTTTTTTCT
>CAZELS010000023.1:0-2622 GCA_964513165.1 uncultured Candidatus Saccharibacteria bacterium | reverse complement strand
TGTTCATGATATTACTTTACTTGATGTTACTCCATTGTCATTGGGTATTGAGACTCTTGGTGGTGTTATGACAAAAATCATAGACAAAAATACAACAATTCCAGCTGAAAAGACTCAAGTCTTTAGTACTGCTGCAGATAATCAACCTGGTGTTGAAATTCATGTGCTTCAGGGAGAAAGAGAAATGGCAGCAGACAACAAAACATTGGGTAAATTCATACTTGATGGTATACCACCTGCACCAAGAGGCGTTCCTCAAATTGAAGTTAAGTATGCCATAGATGCAAACGGTATTTTGAATGTTTCTGCAAAAGACAAAGCAACAGGAAAAGAACAAAATATTACCATTACAGCTTCTACAGGTTTAACTGATGAGGAAGTAGAGAAGATGGTTAAAGAAGCAGAGGAACATTCAAAAGAGGATAAAGAAAAGAGGGAGCATATAGAAACAAAGAATGAAGCGGAATCTCTTTGCTTTAATACTGAAAAACTTCTTAAAGAATCTGGTGATAAAGTTGATGAAGAGACTAAAAAGAAGATTGAGGAGAATATTGAAAAAGTTAAGGGTTTGATATCTAAAGATGACTTTGACAAAGAAGAAGTTAAGAAAGAGATGGAGCAACTAACCAACGTTGTACAGGAGGCAAGTAAGCAAATGTATGCAAAAGCTGCAGAATCAGAGAAGAAAGAAGAGGAAGTGAAGGATGAGAAAAAGGATGAAGAGGTGAAAGAGGGTGAAGTTGTTGATGAAAAAGATGATAAGTAAAAAAAGAAATTTACTTAAACATTTAAAAAACAAAGGCTTTTCGGAAAAACTGCTCCATGCTTTTGAAAGTGTGGAGCGTGAAAAGTTTGTCCCTGAAGAATATCAAGATCTATCCTATGAGGATGTTGCATTACCTATTGGTTACGATCAAACGATATCACAACCATACACTATTGCTTTCATGTTGAGATTGTTAAATGTTGTTGATGGTGAAAAAGTTTTGGAAGTAGGTAGTGGGAGTGGATATGTTCTTTCCTTACTTTCAGAATTGAATCCAAAGGGTAAGATATTTGGGATTGAAAGAATAGAGGAGCTTGTAAAGTCTTCGACTTCAAAATTAAGAGAATATCAGAATGTAGAAGTAATTCATTCAGATGGATCAGTGGGTTTTGAGAAAGAATCTCCTTTTGACAAAATTTTAGTAAGTGCTTCCGCAGAAAATATCCCTGAAGAATTGATAGAACAGTTGAAAATTGGTGGTACTCTAGTAATTCCAGTTAAACAGTCTATTTATGTATTAAAAAAGCAAAAAGAAGGTAATGAAATAACAGAATATGAAGGATTTGTATTTGTTCCTCTGTTAAGGGGTTGACCCTCTTGGATGTCTTAACTCTCTATGGTATATTGATACTATCGAAAATAATTTTGTATTTTTTAAATTATGATAGAGAGTAAAAGTCCAAATGTTTCAGTGAAGATTCCAAACTATTTTCTAAAGAAGGAAGAAGAAAGAACTAAGGAAGAGAAAAAGAACAAGAATGAGAAAGGTAGTGGCACAAATTTCAATGAATATGGTTACAAGTTATTTTCTAAAGTACAATTAATATTTTTTTATGCATCATTAGTTTTAATTCCAATTGTACTTTTCCCTTTAGAATGGATGATGTTTGAATATGGTAAGGTTTTTGTACTACTTTTCTTTACGATTATTCTTTTGACATTTGAACTTATTAAGTTTTTCATAATAGGGAAGCTTGAGATTCTTAAAAGCCCTAGAGACATGATTTTGTTGATATTGGCAGGTTCATTTTTCATTTCTTTGGTATTTTCATCAGATGTTCTAGTAAGTTTTTGGGGATATGAATTAAGGCTTGGTACAGGTTTCTTTTCAATTATTGCGATTTTGCTTTATGTATTAACATTAAAATCGGTGGTGAAGGAATTTAAAGATGTATTCAACCTTATCTTTTATCTCAGCATTGGTATTTTAATTTCTGCTGTATTAAGCATATTTTCTTTCTATGGATTTAATCCATTTTCTTTCATTGCTGAATTTGACAAATTTTTCTTTACTGGCTTACCTCTTTTTAGTTCTGCAAAACTTTCAATTGTAATCTGGTCTTTGGGTATATTGATTGCTTCATTCGTATTTAACTATTTCTATGATTTGCTTGGTAATGATGAGAGCTATCTAAACAGAAAACTCTCTGTAGAACAAGCTTTCAGAAAGAAAAAAGTAGTCCAAATATTGCTTAGTTCAGTTTACTTAATTGTGCTTGCAGTTTTTGTTTTTTCAATTGCTATTTTTTCAATAAAAAGTGCTCTTTGGGTAGGATTGATTAGTACTGTTAGTGTGTCACTAATTCTTTTCCTAGTTAATTTCTTAACAAGAAACAAAGAACTTCGTATTACAACAATCATCGCGATTGTTTTAATGCTCTGTATCTTTGGATTGTCTAGATTGCCTTTTGTGCAGAACAGTATAGGTGTTGATCAAGATAAAGTAGTTGAGCATGTTACATTGGATAGTGAAGCAATATGGGGTATTTCAGTTGCAAGTCTTTCGGAATCTTTCTCAAGAGGTATCGTTGGTCTTGGGAATGACAATTTTGTTGTAGCATACAATTTATATCGTC
>CAZELS010000022.1:0-1542 GCA_964513165.1 uncultured Candidatus Saccharibacteria bacterium | reverse complement strand
ATTCGGCTAATTGTTTTCTATCTTTAAGTACTACATCACCTATATCCCCTACACCAAGTCCGTCTATTAGGATTGGTTTTGATTCTACCTTTGTACCTTTTTCCCAGTTATATCCGTTGAAAAACCATGTTTGACCATCTTCTGTTAGGAAAATTTGGTTTTCTTTGAAACCCCACTTCATTAAATTTTTCTTATGGAAGTATCTGAAGGTTAATGAACCATGTACAGGCATAATCGTTTTTGGTTGTATTAGGTTTAGCATTTCTTTAATATCTTCCTGATTACCATGTCCAGTTGAATGTATTTTCATGTTGTGACTATCTTTTACCAATTCGATTCCAAAACCAAGAAGTCTATCTGTCATTTTCTCAATGGAGGTTATGTTTTCCGGTATTTCAGAGGAAGACATTATGATCATGTCAGAGGGTTTGAGTTTTATATATTTATGCTCATTAAGAGAAATTCTGTTGAGTGCAGCAAATCTTTCTCCCTGACTTCCTGTACAGAGGATTAAAATCTCTTTGTCTGGATATTTTCTAATATCTTTTTCTTTAATTAAGTATTTCTCGTCTATGTTTATGTATTTTTTCTTTCTTGCAATATCAATTGCTTGATCCAAACTTCTTCCAGAGATTAAAACTTTTCTATTTGTCTTTTTGGCAATCTCTATTAAAGAATATAGTCTGGTTATTAAAGAGGAGAAAGCAGAGACAATGACCCTACCTTGGTGTCCAGCGATTATAGTTTCCAAATTATCTGCAATTTCTGTCTCCGAGGGAGCTTTTCCTGGTACAGATGCGTTTGTGCTTTCTATTAATGCTAGGTCTATTTTGCCTTTTAGACTAGAGAGTTTTTGGTAGTCACTTTGAGGTTCGTTTGCTGGATGTTTATCAAATTTAAAGTCTCCAGAGAAAAACACATTTCCTTTTGGAGTTTCTAAAAAGATTGAGAAGGCATCTGGAATACTATGGTTAATACCTATGAATGTTGCTCTGAAGTTTCTTCCTATGTTTATCTTGGTTGTTCTATCAACATCAAATATTTTAACTTTTTTATCCATCTTGTACTCTCTCATTTTTGCCTCTATTAAGGCTTTCGCGAAACCTCCTGAGTATACTGGAGGGTAGTCCAAATCAGGGAGTACCCATTTTAATGCTCCTGTATGATCAAGATGTCCATGAGTTATTAATATTGCTTTAACTTTATGCTTATTTTTTCTTAGATATGCAATATTGGGTATTAAGTAGTCAATACCATACATTTCATGACCTGGGAAAGAATATCCCGCATCGACAATGACTATTTCGTCACCTAGCTCTATGAAGTTCATGTTTCTACCTATTTCGCTTGTGCCAGATAGTGTACACAGTGTTAATTTTTGTTTGTTATTTTTTTCCATAGCCAACATTATACCAGATGGAGGTGTGATATAATTGGAATATTCATATTTTTAAATAATTTGACATATACTACCCATTCAATGGAAGCAATACTAGAAAAAGAAAACACTCTTAATTATGAGGTTAAAAATGAAGATATCGT
>CAZELS010000021.1:0-2686 GCA_964513165.1 uncultured Candidatus Saccharibacteria bacterium | reverse complement strand
GGACAGGATTTGAACCTGTGTATCCTCATGGAGTCGGATTTACAGTCCGATGCATTTGACCTCTCTGCCACCCCTGGTTAACAACAAAAAACGCCCTTGCAAATATCTAAAATATTTTAGATACTTACAAGGGCGTATTAATACGCGGTACCACCTTGTTTCATTATGTTGTTTTATATACCGTTTACAACATAACCTTGTTATGAATACTCCATACGGTTGGATATATTTCTTCGCTATTACGGAGCGAACCCGGATAGGCTTACTAGTTTCAGCTTACAGCTCAAAAGGGTAATTCAGAAATATTTTTTGTAAGATTTGCTCCAACCATCTTATCTCAGATTTGCTAAAATATTTCTTACTGTTTCTTTCTCACAGCTTTCAATTATTTTATTAAGAGCAATGTATTATATTATTATGATATTTTGTTGTCAATAAATATTTGTGTTTTGGTTGGGATAAAGAATATTACAAAAAAGTAGGGAAAGTGTATAATTTAATATGATGAACCAAAAAATACGTTAATTACGCATCTAAAAAAAGGATTAAGAATCAAACTTTTTCAAAATGACAAAACTTAAATGGCCAAAAAAATTAGTTGTTGTTAGACATGCTCAATCTGAACTTAATCTGGCACAAGATATTTTGGAAGATGATTTAGAAGGGCTTTTAGAAAAACAAAAAAAGGTTAGAGATGCGGATATCCTTTTAAGTGATACGGGTATATTGCAAGCCAAAAAAACAGGACATTATTTATCTAAAAAAGAAAAATTCGATGTTTGTTTTTCTTCTCCATACACTAGGACTTTGCAAACAGCTGAGGGTATCATTTCACAATTTGAAAAAACAGTAAAAATTTACAAAGACAATCGTTTAAGAGAAAAAGAATTTGGAAGGTTACATGGATTTGAAACTGAAGAGATAAGGAGGAGATACCCAGAAGAATTTGAAGATAGAAAAAGAGATGGTAAATATTGGTACAGGTTACCTCGGGGAGAAAACTATCCTGATGTTGAAGCTAGGATACATAGCTTTTTGGATAAGTTAGTTAGGGATTATGGTGGACAAAGAGTTTTGGTTGTTACCCATCAAGTTTGTTACAAAATGTTTCGTGCTTTGTTCGAACATCTTGGTGAAGAAGAGGTACTGGCATTAAAAGAGACTCCTAATTGTGGCATTCAGACATATGAGATTGATGTTTCCAAGACAAAAGAGGGACGTTTGAAATTAATTGATTATGATGAGGTTGGATATTAGGTATTTATTGAATTTCTTCCAAAAGAAATTTTATGCTAGAATAGAAAATATGGAAAGAGAAACATTTGGAGAAGATTTTTTACATCAAAAAGATTCAACACTTCATACCAGTAAGGAAGTAGAGAGTACTGTAGAAAGGATGAAATCTAGAGATGTAGAAATATCTCAAAAACCTTCAGAAAAGATAGCATCATATCTTACACGCTTTGCAGAAATTTTAGAACCGCCTCCTCTAGAAGCAGAGCCTGATTTTGACAGGAAGGAAAGAAATATTAAATTTTTGAAGCAACGTTTATACAACAAAGTGTTTTTAAAATCTTCAGACATTCCACAAAGCTATTGGAACAACAAGGGCGAGATAATGGTTTCTCAAGGATATGGAGGAGATATGATAAGTTCAGGAATAGGAATGCATAAGTATACAGATAAGCAGGGTGAAGAAAAAACCAACTATATTTTTCCAGACTCAATGAAAGAGGAAGAATTTAGAGTTATAAAAAGTAATCAAAAACGCAGTTTGGATAATTGGATTGACTATTTAACTTCTCAAGATGCACTTTATCCAAATTGGGCTAAATATTGGGCTTTTGATTCTGTTCTTAAAATGGGTAAATTTGAGAAATTGGAAGATTCAAAAGCACGTTTTCAAAAAAGGCGTAAAGATACTGTTAGTCCATTTCCTTTGTTAAATCCTGCAGCTTTGTCAAAAACGATTGAAGTCCTGTCTTCCCACCTAAAGGAGAAGACGAAGTCTAAGAATGAACGTCAACCTATTGCTAATGTAAGTACTCAAATGAATGATGAAGATTTTCAAAAACTTCTTTCTACCGAAAAGTTTTCATCTCTGTACGCCCAATTCCTTTCAGAGATACCTGTATATTCTACAGAAGGTTTGGAGAATACAGCAGGCGAATGGAAAGTATATCGACAAGGTTCAGATCCGACAGAGTTGGTAAAAAGCCTGGAGGGTTATCCTTTGGAATGGTGTACTGCGGGTTATGATATTGCAGAGACTCAATTAGAGCAAGGCGATTTTCATGTTTATTACTCTTATGATGAAAACGGAGAAGCAAAAATTCCTCGTTTAGCTATTCGAATGCAAGGTAGTTACAAAATAGCAGAGCCTCCCCGAGGTATCGCTCATGATCAAAATTTAGACCCATATATTTCCGATGTTTTGAGAGAAAAGATGGAAGAGTTTGGAGAAGAGGGGAATCGATACAAGAAACGAATGTTAAATATGGAAAAATTAAATAAAATTTATCAAAAAAACAGCAAAGGTCAAGAATTAACAAAAGAGAATCTTTTCTTTCTTTATGAGATAGATGAAGACATAGAGGGTTTTGGATATGAGAAAGATTCTAGAATTGAGGAGATTATTGAAAATAGAAAAGATATTGTAGAAGATTATAATATTATTTTTGCCGAA
>CAZELS010000020.1:0-5075 GCA_964513165.1 uncultured Candidatus Saccharibacteria bacterium | reverse complement strand
TAATTCTTCTTGTTTTTCTATTATATTGTCTAAATGCTTTTTTCTTTTAGAAAGTTCTTCAAATCTCTCCCAATCAGAAACAATCTCTGGATCCGCGAGTTCTTTCATTATTTTTTCGTATTCTTTTTTAATTTCTTCTATTTTAGACATTATTATTATGATATCAAACTACAATAAAAAGTAAACAAATCAAAAAAGTAGAGGATTGACCTCTACTTTTTTGCTTCTTCTTTTGATTTTGCTTTTTTAACTTTTTTCTCTTTTTTGCTTTTAGTGTCTTGTTTTTTCTCTAAACGTTTTTTAAATCTTTCTACTCTTCCCATTGTGTCTACCACTTTCTCTTTGCCAGTATAAAATGGGTGGCACTGAGAGCATACTTCTACTTCTAAATGCTCTTTTGTGGAGCCAACTTCAAAATTGCTACCACAAGCACAGGTAACACGGGCTTTATCATAATATTTAGGATGTATATCTTTTTTCATAACTTTTTCATACTATCACGACAAAAAAAATAAATCAAGTTTTTTATTTGACAAATAGTGTTTTTTGTTTAATATACACCTATTGAAAGCAAAAACATCCCTCTTCATAGTTCTTTTGTGTTTTAGCTCTTTATTCTAATTAAGTTCTTTATTGCTTACAGGGGGAGATCATTTAAATAACCTATATGAAGCTAAATTATCTTTAGTGCTTTTTGGGTTATTTTTTTATTGTCGAACACATAATTATTAATAAAAATCAATTTATGAGAAAAACATTACTTATTTTATCGATTGTCTTGCTTGGTTTTGGATTGTTTTCTCAATCAGCTTCGGCCTGTTCGCCTGTTTGCCCTGGATGTTATTGTGATTTTATTCCAGGCTGTACAGATCCTGAAGCTACAAACTACAACCCAGAAGCTAATGTAGATGATGGGACATGTCAGTACGATGTCCTAGGTTGTACTGACCCTGAAGCTTTAAACTACAACCCTGAAGCTACAATAGATGATGGAAGTTGTGAATACCCAATTGAAGAAGTTGAAGGATGCACCGACCCTGAAGCTTTAAATTACAATTCTGAAGCTACGGTAGATGATGGAAGTTGTGAATACCCTGAAGATTCCGAATTATATTCTATTTTTGGAAGAAAATTTAATGATGAGAATAATAACGGAGTTGATGATTCAGAGCCAGGTTTAGAAAACTGGACAATAACAATTACTGATGGTGATCAATTTATAGATTCCACAATAACTGATTCTGAGGGAAATTATTCTTTTTCAGAATTAAGTCCAGGAACTTATACTGTGTGTGAGGAAATGCAAGAAGATTGGATTCAGACTTACCCAGCTCAAGGTTGTTATATCGTTGAACTAGAAGAACAAACTCAATATTCTAATTCTTGTCCATTATTAACTAAAACTGGCAGAATTATTGTTGAGTTTCAAAATGCTCGTCTTTATTCGGACCGAGAAGAATCAGCTTCTAAAGCAACTTCTGATTCAATCTTTATTCAGGCTGGGACATATGACATAAGCTTTGTGTCCTATGACGCTCATTCAGAACATCCAATGCAAGATCAACAACAAGAATCTTGGCATTTAACATTTGGCCAGCAATCTACATCTTCTACGCCTGATTTGCCAGACGAAAACGATTGGTTGCTTGGCTTATTAGAAGATGATTTTGTGGTTTTAGAAGACATAACTTCTATAACAGCTAATCATTCTGCCTACAAAACACCGGGAAATCCTAACAGTATCGAGCCAAGATGCGTTGCTTTTGATTCTAAATTAACAGGTTTTGATTTTGGCAATCATTATCAAGAACCGGTGGTTGAAGGATGCACCGACCCTGAAGCTTTAAACTACAATCCAGAAGATACAATAGATGATGGAAGTTGTGAATATCCTGAACCAGAAGCTTTGACTATTAAGGCTTACAAAGTAGTTTGTGAAAACGAAGAAGATCTACCAAATTGGACCGATGGGGGAGCTCCTTCTATAATTACTGAAAACACTGCTTCAAACTATGTTTCTGAAAGTTGTGGGGCATGTTGGATAGAAGCAGATTGGGATTTTCAATGGGGATATTCTAATGTTCCCAAACTAGACGGAGACTACATTGGCAAAGCTTTACCCGAAACTGGTTGGAAAGATTTTGATTCTTCAACTTCTTTAATAAATCCAGCAATGGTTCAAATTGAAGATTTACAATCAACTTCTAAGATATGGGTCAGAGAAGTTTTGAAGGAAGGATATATTCCTTTTACTAATCCTCCTAAAGAGGTAACTGAAGATAATGTTTCAGCTGAAATATATTGTCATACCGATATTCTAAATTATGACAATTACGACTACATCATTTCTCCTGAAGCAGGAGAAACCTATTACTGTATTGCTTTTAACTCTCCTATAGAAGAGGAAGTTGAAGGTTGTACAGACCCTGAAGCTTTAAACTACAACCCTGAAGCTACGGTAGATGATGGAAGTTGTGAATACCCAATTGAAGAAGTTGAAGGATGCACCGACACAACAGCTTTGAATTACAACCCAGAAGCTACAATAGATGATGGAAGCTGTGAATATCCTCTACCTCCTCCTCCGCTTCCACCTGGTGGAAGTGTTAGGCCAAGATTCTCAATAAATAAATCTGTGGACAAAGAAATAGCAAATCCAGAAGATATTTTGACTTACACTATACTCGTAGAATGTTTAGGATCTGGAATAGCCAGAGATACTATTTTAACAGATGAACTTCCAGAGGGATTTAGCTACACAGAAGAAGACGAGGACGGAGAATGGGATCTTGGAGACATGATGAGAGGGGACAAAAAAACATTTACCTATGAAGTTCTTGTTTCAGAAGATAGTGAAGAAGGAAAGTATTCAAACACAGCTACTGTAAAAGCCACGAATTCTGATGAATTCAAAGATACCGCAGAAGTAGAGATTACGGGGGTTATAGTCAAGGGCGAAGAAGCCATTCCGGAGTTAGTTGTTAAAAAAACGGCTAATAAATCTAATACGACTTCGGGCAGTTATCTGCTTTACGAGATAGAAGTAAAAAACAATGGCGAAGCTCCAGCTATTAATTTGACAGTAAATGATACTCTTCCAGAAGGATTTATTGCACAAGACGGGTCTTCATTCGTGAGTTGGGAAATTCCAATGCTCCTAGATGGAGATAGTTGGACAAAACAGTTTAGTGTTTATGTAGGGACCAATGTTGAGATTGGGTCTTACGATAATGTTGTAACTGTTTTAGCCGATAATCACGATCAAATAGAAGATGTTCATACTGTTGGAATAGGTGTTTTGCCAAATACTGCAGGAAGTTTTTGGAACAAGCTAGGACACATTCTTTCTAGATGGGCCGATAGAAGGGCTGCTGAAATTTCAGCAGCTCCTTCTCCTCGGAGCACAATTAAAAATCTTTCTATCCCCTCTATAGGAGTGAAAATTCCCATAATTGAAGCGTCCACAGAAAAAGCACTAGAAAGGGGAGCTTGGTTACTGCCTCAAACATCTACCCCAGACAAACTCAAAAATACTGTTTTGGCAGCTCATAGATATAAGTACAGGCCTCCACACAAAGAAACTTTTTACCTTTTAGACAAGGTACAAAAAGGAGATAAGCTCTTTGTTGCTTGGAACGGAGAAGATTATGAATATACCGTTACATCAATTTTTGTTGCTCCACCTACTTTTGTAGAGGTTTTAAAAGAAACAAAAAAACCTACCCTAACTCTAATAACTTGTCACCCCTTATTTTCCGACAAGGAAAGACTTATAGTACAAGGAGAAATTCTGTAGTATAGTTAGATTAGTAGAAACATGTTAAAAAATTACTTTTTACCAAACAAAGAAAATAAATTTCTACCCAAAATAATAGGGTGCAGAGCTTTGATTCTTTATGCCTTTGTTTCGGTTTTGGTTTTTGTTTTAATCTCTCCTGATCTTCTTAATCTGGACAAATTTTTAGCCAGTCTTACTCAAGAATTAATAATTGATGAAGTTAACCCAGTTAGAGAGGAAAAAGGATATGCAAAAGTTACTTCTTCAGAAAAATTAAGTTTAGCTGCTCAAATGAAAGCAGAAGATATGTTGCAGAGACAATATTTTGACCATACCGGGCCTGACGGAGAGCGTCCTTGGTCATGGTTAAAAAAAGTAGACTATAAATACGCAGCCGCAGCTGAAAATTTGGCCATGAACGCCTCAAATCCAAAAACTTTAGTTAAAGCATGGCTTAATTCTGATCCTCATGCAAAAAACATTCTCAACGGATATTTTAATGAAATAGGGGTGGGCATAGCCACTGGAGAAATGAACGGCAAAACTACAACAGTTGTGGTAATGTTTTTGGGGAGACAGGTTCCCAAAAACGTGGAGTTGGCTTCTTCGGTAATTGAGAGCTCTAATGTTAGAAAACCCGAACCTTTAATTGAAATCGCTATTGCCAGCCCAGAAGAACCAGTTTTAATTAAAACTGTTCCCGAAGAAATACTATACAAGGACAATATAATTGAGGCCAATAAAAAGCCATCTCAAGAAGCTTCTTATCAAAGAGCTGAAGCTAAACTTTATTTGCTTAGCGAATTTCCACTTCAGGCCAGAATAGCCCTTACCGGATTGTTTAATTTTGTTTTAATTTGGGGGATAGCAACTCTTTTTATTACTCAAAAAGGAATCTTAACAAGAACATTCAATTCTCTAACCATTTTGGCGCTTCTTTTCTTTATCTGGCTTCCTGAAATAATATAAGTTTTTGAAGGTGTTGATTTGAGGGTTGATTTTTATTTTGTTAAATGATATATTGTGCTATAATGAAAAACATTATGATAGAAGAAAATAAATTAAATTTAATAACGCCAGAGCCCGATATGATTTCAAACGAAATGACTAATGCGGGACTTCACTTTGGACATAGAACTTCAAGGATTCATCCAAAAATGAAACCTTATTTGTATGGAGCAAAAAATGGGGTTCATATGATTGATGTTAAAAAAACCAAGACAAAGTTAGACGAAGCATTAACTTTCATCAAAAAGCTTACAGCTGAAGGAAAAACTATACTTTTGGTAGGAACCAA
>CAZELS010000019.1:0-1548 GCA_964513165.1 uncultured Candidatus Saccharibacteria bacterium | reverse complement strand
TATATTATGCAAAATGCTGTGGCTACTTGTCTTGAAGCTCAAGGTGTAACTCTTCTTGCTGTTACCAGGGTTTTGACAGACAAGAATTTTAGAAAATTTATTTTAAAACAAGTAAATGATCCAATTTTGAAAAAATTCTGGGAAGAGGAATTCGCTTCAATGTCTACAAATTCAAGGCTTGTAACAGAGGCTGTAGCTCCAATTCAAAACAAGGTCGGTCGATTCATAGCTACTGCCGTTATTCGAAATATAATAGGGCAGGTAAAATCAACGGTTAATTTGAGGGAAATTATGGACAACAAAAAGATTCTCCTCATAAATCTCGCTCAAGGAAAAATCGGTGAAGAAAATTGTGCTCTTCTTGGTGGTATGCTCATAACTAGGCTTCAGAGTACTGCAATGGAAAGGGTAGATATTCCCTTTGAAGACAGAAGGGATTTTTTCCTTTATGTTGATGAATTTCAGAATTTTGCTACAGAATCTTTTGCAAAAGTTCTTTCAGAAGCTAGAAAGTTTAAGCTTAATTTAACAATGACAAACCAATATATTGAACAATTGCCAATTACTGTTCGTAATGCAATTTTCGGTAATGTTGGTTCTCTTTCGTCTTTTGTTGTTAGTCAGAGTGATGCACAGATTCTTGCAAATGAATTTGCTCCAATTTTTTCAGCAGAGGATCTTGTTTCGCTTGAATCCCACGCTATGTATACGAAGCTTTGTATTGATGGTATGACTTCAAAGCCTTTTAGTGCAAAATCTTTAAATTTGAAATATGAAAAAATGGGTCACAAGGACAAGATAATTGACAGCTCTAGAAAAAAACACGGTATGCAAAAAGAAGAAATAGAGGATAAGATAAGGAGGTGGGCTGAACAAAAATACAGTGAGAATGGAAATAGGTCGGTGGGTGGTTGAGTTTTTTTGTTTTTTAAAATAGAATGTATTTAATTATGAAAAAATTGAAATTTAAAAAAGTTTTTTTAATACCCTCCTTAATTGTTTTTTTAACAGTTACTTCTTTAATCTTCTACTATATCTCCACGGTTGTTTTTGCTTGGGTAGGTCCTACGCAACCTCCTACGGGTGGTAATGTAGATATTGTTGATACTTGCACCTCTATTTTTGGAGAAGCTCCTTTTGGTTTAGACTATAGTGGCCAAGCCGATGTTATATATGACGACTACAGAAAAAACTCAGATTCTGGATATACACGTCCTCTTCTTTCAACATGGACCCAAACTAGTTCAAGTCCAGAGATATGGAAGGATGAAAGAACGGGGCTGTACTGGAGTGCTCAACAAGGGACGGATACAACAAATAGTTTTACAATTGCTACCTGTGATTTTTACAGCATGGCGAGAGGAGTATATACAGGAGGGGATACTGATTGTGGTAATTCAATAAACAGGTGTGCGGATTTAAATGGAACTACTCATGGTGGTAGAACGGGTTGGTATTTACCAAGTCAGCATGAACTTATGCAAGCATATCTAAATGGTATGTATATCCAGACATCCCATGGTTTCACCACTACTAGTTGGTATTGGA
>CAZELS010000018.1:0-2701 GCA_964513165.1 uncultured Candidatus Saccharibacteria bacterium | reverse complement strand
TTGGTTAGACAAAAGATCAAAAAATTGATATTTTAAACATATTTAAAAACAAAACAATGAAACTCTCAAAATATTTCCTCAAAACTACAAAGACAGTTTCTGAAGAAGAAAAATTCAAATCCGCGAAATTACTCAAACAAGCAGGATATATTCGAGAATCAGTAGCAGGAAGATATTACTTTCTACCAATAGGACACAAAGTACAACAAAAAATAATGGGAGTTATTAAGGAAGAGATGGACTCCGCAGGATGCCAGGAAATGCTTGCTCCTGTACTCCACCCTCTTGAACTTTGGAAAGAAACAAACAGAACAAATACAACAGGTTTCGAACTTATGAAAGTAAAAGATCGAAGAGGAGCAGAATTTGCCCTAGGAGGCACAGCAGAAGAAATGTTCGTTGACCTTGTAAGGCAATACAAGCTCAGTTACAGAGATCTACCATTTCACATTTACCAATTTTCTACAAAATTCCGCGATGAATTAAGAGCAAGAGGAGGACTTTTGAGAGTCAGGGAGTTCATAATGAAGGATGGATATTCATTCAACAAGGATGAAGAAGATTTCAAGGTTGAATATGAAAAAATGAAGAAGGTCTATTCAACCATATTCGAAAGACTAGGGTTAAAAACATCAATCGTTGAATCAGACAATGGATATATTGGAGGAGAATATTGTCACGAATTCATTGTTGAATCCGAAATCGGAGAAAGTAAATACTTTGTAACAAAAGACGGAAGCTATGCTGCTCATGAAGATGTCGCTGTTTTCCAGAAAGAGGACAAGAACAAAAACGAAAAGCAACTTCCTATGAAAGAAGTAGAAGCACCAAGAGGTACTACAATGCAAGATGGAGTAAATTTTCATAAATTACCTCTTTGGCAGCAAATAAAGGATGTGATGTTTGTTGATGAAAATGGGAAATTCATCCTTGCAATTATCCGAGGAGATCTTGACGTAAACGAAGTAAAATTGAAAAACCTTCTTAAAGTAAATACGCTAAGACATGCAACAGATGAAGAAATTAGGGATGAATTAGATTCAGAACCTGGTTTCATTTCTCCTGTTGGTTTGAAAAACGAAAATTTGACAATTGTTGCAGACGAATCACTAAGAACAATTGCAAATGCATATGGTGGAAGTAATACAAAAAATGTAGATCTTCTAAATGTAAACATCGACAGAGATTACAAAGCAGATATTGAAGGAGACATTGCACTTGCAAAAGCGGGTTATGAGGCTAAAAATGGTGGAGAATTAGTTGAGAGAAAAGGTATAGAGGTTGGAAATATATTCCAACTAGGATACCACTACTCTACCCGTATGAAAGGAGCCGTATATACGGATGTAGATGGAAAAGAAAAGCCTTACTACATGGGTTGCTATGGTATTGGAATTGGAAGGACAATGGCTGCAATTGTAGAAAAATACAATGATGAGAAAGGAATTCTTTGGCCAGAGGCAGTAACTCCATTTCAAGTACATCTGATTTCTTTAGATGGAACAAAAGAAAAAGCCGAAGAGCTTTACAAAGAATTACAAGAAAAAGGTATTGAAACTCTTTATGATGACAGAGAAAAAATGGCAGGAGAAAAATTTGCAGATGCTGATCTAATTGGCATCCCGGTAAGACTTGTCGTAAGTAAAAAAACTTTAGAAAAAAATGGTATTGAATTTAAAAAACGAGAAAGTTCTGAAAGTGAAATTGTAGAATATGGTAATATTTTTAACAAAATATTAAATTAAAACATTCCAAAACCATGGAACAAGCACAATTAGCACTAACAGTTTCCTTTTTAACAATCCTTTCGTTTAAATATTTGTTCATAAAAATAAAGTTAGGAAAAAATCCATTACTTTTTTTAAGAGGTTCCAAGCCACTTTATGTAAAAATCGTAGAGTTTGCTCCTGTACTTCTAACAGCTATTCTGCTAATTACATTTTTAATCGATTTATTCTGGATAGACAGTTTACCTAGATTTGCACAGATAGTGACTTTTGCTGTCCCTGTACCAACAGTAATTTCCTACATTGGCATGCTAATTGGACTGCTTTCTTTTTACTTTCTAATTCTTGGGTATTTCCATATGGGAAACTCTTGGAAAATTGGAATTGGTAATGAAAAATGTGCCCCACTTGTTACAGAAGGAGTATTCTCACTCACAAGAAATCCTGTCTATGTTTTTCTAAATTTGTTTTCACTTAGCTTTTTTCTTTCTTCAGGAAAGCTAATCTTTCTTGGCCTCTTTGTTTTAATAGCGATAAGCTTACATCTTCTAATACTAGAAGAAGAAAGATTTCTTACCAAACATTACAAGGAAGAATTCAAAAAATACAAAAAGGAAGTTCCAAGATATCTATAAAAAGTGCAGACATAAAGCCTGCACTTTCAAAAGCAAATTGAGTTAGAGATTACTCTCTGTTCTCATCAAACCTTCTTGGTTTTCTTTCCCCTTCTGGTTTTGCTTCATTAACAACGATTTCTCTACCATCAAGCATAGAACCATTAAGTTCTTCAATTGCCTTGGTAGCGTCTTCGTCATTCTCCATTTCAACAAAACCGAAACCCTTAGATCGTCCTGAGAATCTGTCAAAGATGATCTTTGCAGATGTAACAGGTCCAATTTCTTCGAATTTCTGCTTTAGTGATTCCTCTGTCGAATTGAAAGAGATAGAGCCTACGAAAAGCTTTTTCATAGAAA
>CAZELS010000017.1:0-1994 GCA_964513165.1 uncultured Candidatus Saccharibacteria bacterium | reverse complement strand
AAGAGAATCACAAGAATTAAAAAAGCAAAAATTGGTCTTAACCAACCGCCAGTATTACCCGTTAAATTTGAAGCAATGAAAGAAAACAACGAAAGAGCAAAGTAAACAACACTAAATATCATAAAGAGTGATCCAAGACTTTTATTTTTTTTAAATGGTCTGTTTCGCAAATACCGTATAGAAACATACAGACCTATCACACAAACAACAATTGTAACTATGGACAAAAAAAGGAAAGGTAACATCATGGAAAAACTAACTCCAGAAGCAAAGCCGAATGATGTAAGAAAGAAGAATGCTATCAAAACACCAATCAAAGCTAAAAAACATGGTATTAGTATACATATGCCGACTGTTTTAACCCCAATTTTTTTGTCAATCATATGCCTTATTTTAACATACACACTTATTTTTATATATATTTTTCGAAAATATCAGATTATGACAACTATCCGTTGACAAATACATCCATAGATGCAATTATGATATAGATATGTTGATTTCATATCAATTTAAATTTTTATTTTTTCTTTTTATGCACAGAAATAAAAAGTACCCAGGATTTTCATTGATTGAAATCCTAATCGTCGTTGGATTAATCTTAATCCTTGCAGCTGTAACAATTGTTGCTATAAACCCTGCAAAGCACTTTAGAGATACTAGGAACTCACAAAGGAGTGCTGATATCAGTGAACTTTTGAATGCAGTATCACAATACACCGCAGAAGAGAACAATTCGTTAGCTGGTCTCGGAACTATAGCTGCATGTGATGATCCTCTCGGTCCATCTAGTATTGGAACAGGTGGAGTTGATTTAGGAGCAACTCTAGTCGATGAATTCATTGTTGCAATTCCTGAAGATCCTTCAACAGGTAATGCAGCAGTAACAGGTTACACCATATGTCAAACAGATGGTGGTAGAGTAGAGATTGAGGCTCCAGGAGCAGAGGACGGAAAAGAAATTGTAGTAAGAAGATAAGTACTAATACAAAATATCAACTGCATCTCCTAATGTTTCAACTCTGGGGATGCAGTTTTTTAATAAAAAAAGCATATGTCAAATATACTCGAACAGGTTGTAAAAGAAATAGATACAAAAAAGAAAAATGTTTCGGATCTACTTGATATATTAATCCGAAATGCATTTGACGAAACTGCTTCTGACATACACATAGAGCAGAAGGAAGACAAAACAATGCTGTTTAGATACAGAATCGACGGTATATTGCATGATATTTTCACTGTTAATAAAAAAATTGCTGAAGATTTAATTTTCATCATAAAAGTAAAAGCAAAACTCAGAACAGATGTACATTTTGCACCGCAAGATGGAAAAATAGGATTTGTTCTGGAAAAAGCAGAAGGTGAAAAGACTGTTAAGATTGATGCTAGAGTCTCCATAGTTCCAATCACTCATGGAGAAAAGATAGTGATCAGGCTACTTTCTCAACAAAGCAGAGCTCTAACACTAGAAGAGCTGGGATTTTCCAAAACAGACTTAGAAAAAGTACAAAGAAGCTACAGACATCCATATGGTTTGATACTTTCAACAGGACCAACTGGTTCCGGAAAAACAACAACATTGTATTCAATTCTCTCGATTTTGAATTCTAGGGAAGTGAATATAACTACAGTTGAAGAACCCGTAGAGTTTAGCATTACAGGAATAAACCATATTCAAATAAATACAAAAGTTGATTTGACCTTTGCAAACGGACTTAGATCAATACTTAGGCAAGATCCAAACGTAATCATGGTTGGAGAGGTCCGTGACAATGACACTGCAAAGATAACGTTAAATGCAGCTTTAACAGGTCATCTTGTTCTTTCAACTCTACACGCAAACAATACAATTTCTACAATACCTAGGCTCTTAAATCTTGGGGTTGAGCCATTTTTACTTGCAACAACATTAAATATCATCATTTCTCAAAGACTTGGAAGAAGACTGTGTAGCAAATGTAAAAAAGAATACACACTAGGAAAAGATCTTG
>CAZELS010000016.1:0-2997 GCA_964513165.1 uncultured Candidatus Saccharibacteria bacterium | reverse complement strand
CGACGTACAGTAGGGACATTTCATTTTAAATATTGCTAAAATATATAAAACACAACTGGTAGTGTTTGTGAACTAAGTAAACACCAATATCTTGTGCTTGTCAACAACTCTTCTATACAAGATACAGTTATTTAAACTTTTTGTAATACAAAAGACAAAAAATGAAGTTAGAATTTTACTAGAGGATACATACGTACCTGGCCGGAATTGAACCGGCAACCTTTGGTTCCGCAAACCAATGCTCTATCCGATTGAGCTACAGGTACATAGAGGAAAACGTACCCGGCCGGAATCGAACCGACAACCTACTGCTTAGAAGGCAGTTGCTCTATCCTATTGAGCTACGGGTACACTAATTGCCCTTAAAACGAACTCTGCGATACCATTGATTTAAACGTATTGGTTGATATTTTACCATATTGTAGACAAAATCTTTAGTCCTAGTGTATTCTTCAAGATATCCTCCAAAACCTTTCTTGAAATTACTGTAACCAAATCCAGGATATCCTGGATGGTAATTTTTGTCTTCAACCACTCCCCAAAAATTATGTCTCTTAATTCCCAAACTTTGAGCATACTTAATAGCTTCCCATTGTATTAAATATGGAGCTTGTGAGTCACCTACATTTTTTGATGAAGCACCATGAAGATATGAAGACTCTTCGCCATAAAAGGCAAACCAACCTCCTGCTACAACTTCACCTTTGTACTTTGCACAAAAGAATTTCATAATATCACCAAGATATTTGAATTGCATCCGGAGATAGCTTTTTGGTACAGATGCAAAACCTTTTTGGTTAGAAAGACCATGTAACATATCAAGAAATTTCTCAAACTCTTCCTCATCATGAGATATATATACCTCTACTTCTCCTTTCATGGCTTTTTTCAAAGAATATCTTGTATTCTTACGCATCTCTAACATCAATTCTTCCTCCGTTTTTTCATAGATATCCAACATCCATGCCCTTTCAACTTGTACAAAGGTGTTGGAATTACGAAAACCAAGAGAAGCAAATTCCTTCAATATTTCAATATCATCCTTTTTGACTGCAGGATCAACACGTAAAAATACATACTCCTTTCCTTGGAAAAATTCTACCAAACTCTTCAAAACAGCGTTTCTTTCAACATTGTAACTCCAATTTAATATCGGACCTCTTGGACAATAGATGAATTTACCAAAACGACCTGATTCTTCTGTCGCTAAACAAACTGCAATTAATCTTCCCTCTTCATTTTCAAACCCCAATCTCCAAATTTTCTTCCCAAGACCTTTTTCCTCAAAATCACCCCACTCCCAAGTTTGGAGAAAATATCCTTTTGGCGAATTTCCTAGAAATTTATCCCAAATTTTTCTTTCCGTTATTTCGTATACTTTCATGATTCTGTAAATACAATATAGTCATACTTGAAATATTTTTTGCCAAGTCTTGGTTGATGTGTTTACCTGTTGGCAAATTCAAGATTCTTTTAGCTACATTCTCAGCCTTTGGGCAAGTGCCAGAAAAATACTTCATACAGCCAAGTTCGGTTCTTTCTGGATAAATAATTGGTTCATACCAATTCCCGACATTTACCTTCTTCTTTGTAAGAAATCTTAACAGAGACTTTTTAGCCTCTCCTGTTTCACACAATATTGGGTACCTTACGAAAGGGATTTCGACACCTTTTGAATGTTCCACAATATTGGCATTTTTTGATTTAGAAAAGTTTTTATCATAAATAGCAGAAATCCTACTCCTATGCGACAAATTACTCTCCAGCTTTTTTAACTCTTCAAGGACAAATTTGCTCAAAGCATTTGAAATTTTTCTCGGATAATATTTTGGCATCCTTCCAGACAACTCACTCTCCTCAAAACCCATATACAAAAGTCCGAATTTTCTTAAAATTTTTGCATATTTAAACTTTCTTTTTGCATTTCTTAAAATTCTCCAAAAAAATGGGTTAAGAAGCCAAACAAATGTGTGCCTAAAACCAACTGGTCTCAATTTTGCAAATATTTCATTGATTTCCTCGATATATTTTTCATCATTTACAACCAATGCTCCACCCACTCTAGTAGCAAGAACCTTTTCAATACCAAAACTAAACAGTGCAGCATCACCAAAAGTTCCAATTTTCTTTCCTTCAATTTCTCCTCCTAAAGCATGAGCGCAATCCTCAAACACAATTATGCCCTTCTCGTGCATCTTCGCTATGAAATTTTCGAAATCTTTCTTTGTTTTGAAAGCTGGATTGCCAAAAGTATGCTGTAAAACAACCATCTTTGTATCCTTGTCTATCTTGCTGTAAAGATCTTCAAAATCAATATTTAACGTTTCAGGTTCGATATCGATATACAAAGGTTCTAAATTGAGCCAAAGAACAGGATTTACAACAGCATTACAAGTAAAACCTTGTATGGCAATCTTCGTTCCTTCTGGAAATTTCAACGATTTCAGGAAGATATATTGACCTGTTCTACCATTTTCAAGCAAAAAAATTCTTTCTTTTTTTACTTCAAGAATGCCAGAAAGCTTGTCAGAAAGATCCCCTGTGGCTTTACCACTCCTGTATTCCCAAAACCTCAAAATGTTTTTAAGGTAACTGCGATTGTTAATAGTAAAGAGAATAAAATTATCTTCAATATTATATCAAAAAAACTATACCTACAAGTCAAACACTAAATCTCCTTCTTCATATGTTAGCATATATTCTATGTTAAAACTTTCGAAAATTTCAATAACCTCCCTATGAGGATGACCAAACTTGTTTTCTTTACCAACTGAACATATGGCATATTTAGGCTCTACAAAGTTTACGAAACTTCTTGAGCTGGCTGTTCTAGAGCAATGATGACCTGCCTTAAGTACATCTACTTTTAATTCTTTCTTACTGTATTTTTTCATTAGCCAATTCTCTACTTCGTGCTCAGCGTCCCCTGTTAACAAAAAAGATCCCGCATCCGAATCAAATTTCATTACTATGGAGGCATTGTTAACGTTCGGAAAT
>CAZELS010000015.1:0-1661 GCA_964513165.1 uncultured Candidatus Saccharibacteria bacterium | reverse complement strand
TACTTTCTCAAAAAGATTTCTTCCTGCCACTCCCTAGCGATACTAGATCAAAGTGTTTAAATGATTATATTAAAAGGGACAGAGGATTACAAATAATTCTTTGATTACCAACTCCTTGAACTTCCTCCACCACCACTGGAACCTCCACCAAAACCTCCAAAACTACTACCTCCTCCTCCACCAGCTCTACCTCCACGTCCTGAAAAAATCATAGCCGTTAAAATACCCTGTTTTACAGGAGTAGGAATACGTTTAGAAATCAAACCCAATACAAAACCAATTCCTGCACCGACAACACCAAGAATTGCCCCTATACCAACACCAAAAAAGGCAGTACCGACAAGAAAGCCTACAACTCCACCAATAGCTGCAGCAACAAAAGGATTTTGTATTAAAAGAAGAAAGCCAAGAAAGAAAATACCTAAAACAAAAAATCCTGCAATATCATCACTCTCCTCAACATCTGTAACATTTGGAACTTCTTCACCAGAAAGGATCTCCATGATCATTGCAACACCAGCATTAATACCCTCAGAATATTTTTCTTCTCTAAAAGATGGGATCATAGCAACATCTTGAATTCTACCAGTAAGACCATCTGTTAAAACAGGTTCTAAACCATATCCTACTTCAATTCTAGATTGCCTTTGTTCTTTAGAAACAAGAATCAACACACCATTGTCTAAATCCTCTTTTCCAAGACCCCATTTCTCAAAAACCTTTACAGCATAATCCTCAAGATATGTGTTACCAAAATCAGGCGTTGTTAAAACAGCTATTTCAAAACCCGTTTCTTTTTCAAAATTCGAAATTTTTTGTTCTAATTCACCAACATTTTCAACAATCCCTTCGTAATCATTAACATATCCCTTGAATTCAGGAAGGGCTATGTCCTGTGCAAAAGCAGGAAATGCAAAGAAGAACAACAGCAAAAAAGCTGCAAGAAAGACGCTTTTTAAAATGTATACCCTATTATATTGAAACATCTAAGTTAACCTCTGGAACAATATCAGCTCCCTCTACACTCTCAAACAAAATCTTTGATTCAAAACCAAAAATATTTGCAAAAAAGTTGTTTGGAAATACTCGAATGAATTTGTTAAAGGAAGTAACAGCATCATTGTATCTCTGCCTTTCAACAGAAATTCTGTTTTCAGTACCAGCGAGCTCATCCATCAAATTAACAACTGTCTCAGTACTCCTTAACTCAGGATATGCCTCAACAACTACTAACAATCTACCTAAAGCACTCTCCAATTCATTTGCAGCCTCAATCTTTTCTTGTGTACCTGAAGCAGCCTGTCCATATCTAGTTCTTGCTTCTGCAATATTATCAAAAACCGTTTGTTCTTGTTGCATAATTCCCTTTACAGATTCAACAAGATTTGGAATTAAATCAAACCTTCTTTGCAAAACAACCTCAACTTGAGCTTGTTTGTTGAGCACATCCTCTTCCATAGTAATCATGGAATTGTACTTTCCGACAACATAGGAAACAATTATTACTAGCAGTAATATTATTCCAACAACAATTAAAATACCTTTTTTCATAAATGGAAAATTTAAAAATTTATTTACAATTCCATTATATACTCTTTCAAAATTTTGTTAAATACAACAAATTTTTGTATAATCATATCATTATGGAGAGGTGCCTGAGT
>CAZELS010000014.1:0-2942 GCA_964513165.1 uncultured Candidatus Saccharibacteria bacterium | reverse complement strand
CACAACATGTATTTCGCTAAATGATACCGTAGTACATGGAGTACCAGGAGAGGAGATAATAAAAGAAGGTGATATTGTAAAAATTGATTTTGGTATAGTTAAAAACGGCTACTATTCTGATCACTGCTTCACCGTAGGTGTAGAACCTATTTCAGAAAAGGACAAAACCTTTATTCTTGAAAGTCGTAATGCAATATTAAAAGGAGTTGAAGCTGCTGTATTAGGAAATACAATTGGTGATATTGGACATGCAATTGAATCATATGCGCAAAAGCATGTGTACTCTGTAGTAAAAGAATTTGTTGGACATAGCATTGGCAAATCATTACACGATTTACCCGATGTTCCAGCACATGGAAGAGTGGGTGAAGGAGAAAAATTAAGAAAAGGACAGCTACTGTGTATAGAAGCACAAATAGTGGATGGAAATTCAAGTGTCTATTCATGTCAGGATTGTTGGAGTGTAAAAACAAGAAGTGGAGACAAAGCTTGCATGTTTGAATATATAGTTATGGTTGATAACAAAAAACCGAGAATTTTAACAAATACAGTAGATTGGAAATTATTCGTTTGAATTTTCTTCGGAAATAGGATATCTTGTAATGTCTAAATAATTTCATTTTTGAATTACATGAGAACCATAGGTACACAAGCACGTGGCATTCGTACACCGATAATCACAGAAGGGCAAGATATTGTAGAAATTGTAGTAGATTCGGTAATCAAATCTACCAAAGCAGAAAATTACGAACTTAGAGACAAGGATGTGATAGCAGTTACCGAAGCAGTAGTAGCAATTGCACAAGGTAATTATGTAACCATAGATCAAATTGTAAATGAGCTTAAGGAGAAATATAATTCACAAGAGATTGGTGTCGTTTTTCCAATATTAAGCAGAAATCGTTTTGCTTTAATATTAAAAGCAATAGCAAAGGCATTCCCCAAAATTTACTTACTTTTAAGTTACCCCGGTGATGAAGTTGGTAACAATTTGATGAGTGTTAGAGAAATGTACAAACAAAAGATAGATCCATATGTTGATGTTTTAGATGAAGCTAGATACAACAAACTTTTTGGCGGTTTTAGACATAAATTCACTGGCCTCAACTATTGTCACATGTACAAAGAAATTGGTGGACCTAATATGGAATTATACTTTGCAAATGACCCAAGGGTAATACTTAAATATACAAAAAACGTTCTAACCGCAGACATTCATTCAAGAGAGAGGACAAAAGAGACATTAAAAGAAGCTGGTGCTGAAATACTCTATGGACTTCATGATATATGCACAAAACCAGTAAATGAAAGTGGATACAATCCAGAATATGGCCTTCTTGGCTCAAACAAAGCAGCTGAAGATAGGTTAAAACTTTTTCCTAGAGATGGAGAAGAAATTGTATATGCAATTCAAAAAAGGTTGAAAGAAATAACGGGAAAAACACTAGAAGTAATGATTTTTGGTGATGGTGCATTTAAAGATCCAAGCACAAAAATTTGGGAGCTTGCTGATCCAGTTGTCTCTCCTGCATATACATCAGGCCTTGAAGGTACACCAAAGGAGATAAAGTTGAAATATTTTTCAGAGATGCGTAATCCGGAATTCAGTGTAGATGAAATTGTACGTGATGTTATTAAGAAAAAACATGAAAGAGGTAATGGAGCACATAGCGCATTAGGTACGACGCCACGAAAATATACTGATTTACTTGGTAGCCTAAGTGATTTAATCTGTAGTAGTGGTGACAAGGGTACTCCAGTCGTCCTTATACAAGGCTATTTTGACGACTATACTGTAGATAATGATTAAGAAACATTATGAAAAAAGTACTTTGTTTTGATTTAGATGACACATTAATAGATGATAATTACAAATTTGAGCTCACTTTTTGTGAATGTATCAAGGCAATAATTAATTCTCTCGAAACTAGAACTCCTCAAATAGACGATATTTTCAAAACAGCACAACGAATAGAGAATGATACATGGAATACATGGCCCAAAAACAGGCTTTACAGCCCAGAAAGAGTGGCAAATGCTTGGGTAGAAGCATATAAACAAATTGCAAAAAACTTAAACCTACCTGTACGTAAACACACAGAACAATTAATTAACTCTCTAGTTATCTCAAACTACGACCCTCCATACTTTGTCATACCAGGTGCCATTGAAGCAATTACAGAATTAAAACGCAAGGGCTATATAATTAATGTAATAACTCTGGGTGTTAAAGAAATACAAAGAAGAAAGCTTACCGTTTCAAGAATCATTAAGTTTGTAGATAATGTATATTATGAATCCTATGACAAAACAAAACCTTTGAAAAACATTAAGAGCCAAAATAATCTTGATGACCTCTACATGATTGGAAATTCAATGAGAACGGATATCAATCCAGCTCTAAGTCTTGATATCAAAGCAATTTACATACCCAGAGGAAATTGGCATAGATTTAGTGCGAAACCAACAAATCAAAAATTCACACAAATAGAGGATATTAGAGAACTAATCAACATTATCTAAATTAAAGTTCTGCGGATTTCTCTAACTTTTGATACAGCAAGCTCAATAATTGATATTGCATCAACAAAAATGTTTCCTAAATAATCATCATGTTCTTGAAGTTTTTGTACATGACCATCAAATTCTTCCCTAATCATTTTATGGATTTTGTCTTCCATCGATTTCAAAGTATCTAATTCTTTTTTTGTAGGATTTTTAATAACTTCTTCCAATTTCTTGAATAATTCAACCAATTTATTATGAATATCAGTTAATGCTTCAATGTCGACATCTTTTCTAGGAATATTTGATTTATGCATTTTGTAAAATACATCTGCAAAATCTTTACCTAAATCTCCTATTTGCTCTACAGTATTGGAAGTTTTAATCAAAGCTATTGTTTGATTTGCTTTTTTCTTTGACAACTTTACTCTTGTTAA
>CAZELS010000013.1:0-1676 GCA_964513165.1 uncultured Candidatus Saccharibacteria bacterium | reverse complement strand
AGTAGTATTTTGCAAAATTTTGAATACATGGATATGTTAGAAAAGATTGTAGTTATACTAATATTTGTAGCAATTTTTGCAATAGTTATTGTTGTTAATGAGGCGGAAAGGAGGGTGAGAATACTCTATTCTCGTAGATCGCGTAATGGCATGGCGATGGAGAATTTTCTGCCGATTAAATTAGCACAATTTGGTGTTCTACCAGTTATTTTCGCAGTATCACTTCTTTCCTTTCCACAATTGATTGCGCAATTTCTTGCATCTAGAGAAATTAGTGAAGGTATAACGCTTTTTGCGAATAAGATGCTTGAATTACTATCAAATCCATTGATTGAAAATACGGCAATATTCATATTTGTTATAGCATTTTCCTTCTTCTATATAACTGTAGTATTTAATACAGACGATTTAGCAGAGAATTTACAAAAACAAGGCGCCTTCATACCAGGTATTAGACCAGGTAAATCGACTTCATCATATTTGAAAAAAATATCGTTCAGACTTACTGCTGTTGGAGCTCTTTTCCTTGGTTTTCTTGCGATATTACCAAATTTGTTAGTCTATTCAGGTATTGTTCAAACTGCATTGGTTTCAGGTACTGGTCTTTTGATTGCAGTTTCTGTTGCTTTGGAAATGAAAAGAAAATATGAATCTATGATGGTTGTAAGAAGTTATGATAAATATCTTTAGGTTTAATATTATGCCAAAAACGATATTAATACATGGACCTTCAGGATGTGGTAAAGATACACAGGTAGATATGCTTTTGGAAAGAGGAGGTTTTGAAAAAATAGGTACTGGAGAAATGTTTCGTAAATTGATAGAGCAGAATCACCCAAGGAGTGAAGAAATTAGTTCTTTAATAAATAGTGGAAATTTAGTCCCTTCAGATTTTGCATATGAACTTTTGGATGAATGGATGGACAATTATGAACAGTCAAACCATTGGGTTTTTGTTTCTGTTGTAAGGGCTGTTGATCAAATTGAACTTCTTGACAAACTTTTGGGGAAATATGGTAGGGAATTAGATGCTTTTGTGCACTTTCATCTGTCTTCAGAAAATGCCATAGGGAGGATGTCTCAAAGGAAAGTTTGTTCCTTATGTGGAGAAAACTATCATAGTAAATTTAAACCTGAGCAAAGAAAAGGTGCTTGTGACAAAGACAATGCGAAATTAGTACTTCGAAAAGATGATGAGCCTGAGAGTATTAGTAGAAGATTAGAAACTTATTACAAAGCAATCAATCCTATTTTAGATGAATACAGGAAGAGAAATTTGCTGGTAGAGATTGATGCTGCGCCTCATATCGAAGAAGTGCATAAAATGCTCTTAGAAAAACTCAAACTTTAGCTTTTCTTATGGACATTTATTGCAAAAAATGCTATCATCTAAAATTTCTCCTTGATATTCTTATTTCTGGAATTGAATGGGAAGACGTACTTTGTTATAATCCTAGGGATTTTTAATATGAAAATGTGTTCTGCTTTTTATGGATAAAGATAGTAAACAAGTAATAGAAGTGGATGGTGTGGTCAAAGAATGTTTGCCTAATGCACAATTTTTGGTTGAGATTGAATCTGGAGAGAACAAATACAGTGTGGTTGGCTATTTATCTGGAAAAATGAGGATGCATTACATTAGAATTTTGGAAGGAGACAAGGTGAAAATACAGTTG
>CAZELS010000012.1:0-1566 GCA_964513165.1 uncultured Candidatus Saccharibacteria bacterium | reverse complement strand
AATATCTTTTATTAGGAACAATTATTTTCAAAAGCTTTTTTTTCTTTCCCAAATATTCTATTAAACAATGAAAATCTCCGTCACCTGAAACAATGATCGCTTTTTCATAATTTTTCCACTCAATCATAGTATGTAAAACCAATTCAGCATCAACATTACCCTTCACTTTCATGTTGCAATAGCTCTTAAACATCAATGTGGGTTTAAAGATTAAAATATATCCATGTTTCTGAAGATCTGTATACAAACGCTCATTGCCAAGTATGTGACCAATAAAAAGGTATGCTTCTTTAACAGAATACACATCCTTTAAAAAAATCCTGAATTTTTTAAAATCTAAAGACCATCCTAGGCTTTTTACACCCATATTCAAGTTCTGGCTATCTATGAAAGCATAATTCACTTGTTCTTTTTTAATCATACTGCATTGTAAAAAGAAAGTCTGAACTTTTCCTTTTGCATGAATTAAAAAAGAATTGCTCGAAATGGTCGAGATGAAGAAAAATCTTTGATTTCCCATTCTTGTTTATACTGCCCCATCTTGGTTCCAGAAGTGTATGTCCCGACATAGTTCAAAAAATTCCAACAAGACCCCTACCTTCTTGTCAAATACCTTGTCAATTAACTTGACAATTATTTTACATATCCATATAATGGATTATGATAAATACTAAGTACAATTTAAGTAAAAAAATCTTAGAAAACATCTCCTCCATTGAAAGACTCTATGGCCAATTAGAGTCCCAAGTAGTTCCGAAAAAATTACTTCTTAATCTAGAAAAACATAACCTTGTTAAATCCTCTTTCTCTTCTAATAATATCGAAGGTAACCCACTCTCTCAAGAAGAAGTTACTAATTTAATACTAGGAGGTAGAGTACCAGCAAACAGAGATGAGAAAGAAGTCAGAAACTATTTTGATATTCTTAGAAAGATAGGGAAAGGGTTTGATACTCTAGATATTGATACTATACTTAAAATCCATAAACAACTTTTAGAGGGTGTTGAAAATGAAATCGGTGGTGAAATTAGAAATAGAAAGGTTGTAGTGGGAAATCCTTCTGAAGAAGGGACTGTGGTTGTAAAACATGATCCACCTAAACATACAAGGAAAGAAATAGAAAAACTACTTAAAGAATTAATCGAATGGACAAATGTATCTGAAGAGTTACCTATACTTAAAGCAGGTATATATCATCATGAGTTTGTATATATTCATCCATTCGTAGATGGTAATGGAAGAGCCTGTAGATTAAGTACTACCTTATTATTGAATAATTTGGAGTATAGTATAAATAAGTATTTCATACTAGATGATTACTATGATATAGATAGAATTATGTACTCTGATTCACTACACTCTGCAGATAGTGGAGATAAAACAGTATGGTTAGAATACTTTACAGATGGTGTTAAATACTCCTTACAATCCTCATTGGCAAAGATAGAGGAAGGATTAAAAAGTATATCTTTTGATATGAGACCTTCAAATAGAGAGAAGGATGTTTTAGAACTAATAAAGAAGTACAAAGAGATTACTTCTTCTGATGTTGCTAAAGATCTTAAT
>CAZELS010000011.1:0-11095 GCA_964513165.1 uncultured Candidatus Saccharibacteria bacterium | reverse complement strand
CTGAACTCTCATTTTCATTCATATACTATGGTAGATTAAGAGATTTCATTGAAAACAAAAATGTTGTTGCAAGAACAGGTAATCAATTCTCAAGTAATTTGAAAGAAAATACAATAGAAATACCCTATTTCACACAAACCAGCATCGTTGCAACTGCATTGATAATCATCGTTACAACAATAATTGTAGCAACAATATTGCTCAGGAAACAAAAAGGAAATAGTAAACAGAAGAAAAAGGAAAAAACTAAAACAAAGTAAGAACACTTTGAGTAGTACGAAAAGAAACTTTTGCAACATTATCCAATTCATCAGCACCATATTTAGCTACAAACTCTTTAGCAAAATCAATGACATGTGTTGCACCTAAAGGAAATTGCATTTTGTAATTCTTGCTCATTTTTTCAAATTCCTTCAAAAAGAAATACCTAGCAACAATAGATGCAGCTGCAACTGCAATATCACTTTCTGCATGATGATATTGTTTCAAAGGAATTTTGAGTTTAAACTCCTTTTCTAATCTACCTTTGTTTTTTGAAAACTGGTCAACTACAACAAAACTAACCTTCTCTACCCTCTTTGACAATTTCTCAATTAACTCAGCATGTATTTTAGCTAAAACAATCGATATATTTCCATACTTTTTCACAAAAACATCATACTCTTTTGGATTAACAACTTGTATTTCATAGCGCAATTCTTTTTTAAGAATAGCTCCCATTTCCAACATTTTTGCATCTGTAAGATCTTTTGAATCAACAACACCATATCCCTTTATTTTTTCAAAATCTTTCTGATCAAGATAGCATGCACAAACAACTAATGGTCCGAAATAGTCACCTTTGCCTACTTCATCAGAACCAATATGGGGCTCAAAAGAAAAGTTCTCCCCTACAACCTTGTTTATCTCAGTAACCAACCTACTGTCTTTACACTGCACAACTAGCTTACCACTCTTGTACATAATTGAATTCCAATCAGCACCTCGTACAATCCAATCCACATATGGATTCAAACTCTCTTCCAGAGTACCAACTTTTGAAAGATACAAAAATATCTTTTTTGATTCTTCCTCATTTAAATTGAATGTCGAGGTTTTTTGCATATCTATATTTTTTCTAACTTTTGACCTTCTGAAGTATCCATAACTTTAAAACCATGCTTCTCTATCTCTTTTCTCAAAACATCTGATTTTTCAAAATCACCAGATTTTCTTGCAACTTCCCTTTCTTCTAAAAGACTCTTCACTTCTACTGAGACATCATCCTTTTTCATTAACTCTTCCCCTATCCTCAAACCAAAAACTCTGTCAAAATCTAAAATTGTTTTTACAATATCATCTGGTTTTTCATCTGATTTAAGCATTTCTGAAACAAGCGCTAATGCTCCAGAAATATTTAAATTGTCTTCCAAATACTTTTTGAATTTTTGAACATATTCTTCCAAAAGAATTCCAGCTTGACCATCACTATTCAATTCTGCAATCCTTTTCATCAAAGAAAGTCTTGCATTTCTGCTACCCTTCAAAGCTTCCCAATTAAATTGAAGTGGAGTTCTGTAATTTACAGAGATGTAATGAAAGCGAAGATCCATAGGTTCAATACCCTGCTCTCTAATTTCATCTAGATTAAGCGCATTGCCCTTACTTTTACCTAGTTTCTCACCTTTTGGAGTTCTAATAAATTCGTTATGTACCCAGTATTTTGCAACCTCATGCTTGAATGCACCAAAATTCTGAGCCCTCTCATTTGCATGATGGATTGGGATATGATCAATACCACCAGTATGAATATCGAATTGTTCTCCTAAAATCTTTGTGCTCATAGCAGAACACTCCAAATGCCAACCAGGAAAACCTACTCCCCAAGGAGAATCCCAAGACATAAGGTGGTTTTTGTACTTACCTACTTTCTTCATCCAAAGTACAAAATCAGCAGGATGTTTCTTCTCTAAATCAACTTCTACCTCAGTTCTTACACCAACTTTCTTTTCATCCAAATCTTGCTGTGCAAATCGAATATAGTCTGGATATTTTGTAACATCGAAATACAAAGCTTGTGTTGTTTCGTATGTAAAACCATTTTTTTCAATTTTCTTCACAAATTCAATCATTTCATCAATATATTCCGTAGCTCTGACCCAACCATACTTCTTAAGCTCTTCAACAGGCATATTTGGCTCCAAAACATCTCCACTGGGACTCAAATAGTTCATTGCATAGAAATCTTCAATTACGCTTCGAATATATCGGTTGGATATTTCTAAAGGATTAACGCTTTCAGCAACAGCTGTTTTCTCAATCTTGTCCTCTCCGAAATCCTCATCACCACTCATATGCCCAACATCGGTGAAGTTCATAACTCTCTCGACTTTGTAACCAAGGTAAAGCAAAGATCTATGTAGGATATCCCACTCTGCATATGCCCTCAAATTACCTGCATGCATTCTCCAATATACTGTAGGGCCACAATTGTACATACTGATCACACCTTCTTTTAAAGGTTTGATTTCTTCAATCTGTTTGTTTAATGAATTGTAAAGCCTCATATATTTAAACTGATTTTCTCCCTTCCAAAGCACGCCTTAAAGTTAAAGTATCCGCATATTCCAAATCTGCTCCCGTTGGTAAGCCCATTGCTAATCTAGTTATACTGATTTTCTCCAAACCTTTCAACAAGTCTTGAATATATACCATCGTTGCTTCACCCTCAAGGCTTGGATTTGTAGCCACGATAATTTCAAGATCTCCATCTGCAATTAAACCCTTTACTAACTTTTTTAATTCAGGGAATCTTAACTCTTCTGCGCCAATACCATCTGCTGGAGAGATAACGCCACCCAGGACAAAATACAAACCATTGTAAATTCCAGAATTTTCGAAAGCTACAATATCCAAAGATTCTTCCACAACACAAAGTTTTGTCCTGTCTCTTGTCGGATTAGAACATATATCACATTCTTCTTTTTCGGAAACATTGAAGCATTTTTTACAAAACACAACATTTTCGTCCATTTCAATTAAATGCTTTCCAAGCTTAGTCGCATCTCCATTGGGTGAACGCAAAAAGTGATAAGCCATACGTGCAGCTGACTTGGGTCCTACACCTGGTAATTTTTCAAATTCCTCAATTACTTTAACAACAACTTTTGGTAAAACAGCCATTTTCTTAGCTTAACATTTGTTTAACTTTGTCCATATCAAAATCCTTCATCATTTCCTTCTGAAGTTTCTTTTGATAGTCTTTGAATGCCTCCATGAAAGTTCTTTTCAAAACTTCAAACATCTCTGGACTTAAAAGACTTTCATCAATTTCAAAGTCTTCAAACTCCTGTGCACCATTCATATAGATAACTACTTTTCCATCTCGAGACTCACCAGCTATCTTTTGCTGCCTCATCTTTTTTTGCATGATTTTAGCTTCTCGTTGCATTTTGTAAAGATCTTTCATCTGACCAAATGGATTTGCCATAAATAGGTATATTTAAATTTAGATATTCTGTAATAAATAGATTTTACCAAGAAACAGGCCTGAAAGAAATGAAAGATTACATATCTTTAAATATGTCCTCTATTTTTTTTGAGGAAGCAGCTTTTGGTTTTTCAACCTTTTTTTCCTTTTTAACTTCTTGCAATACAACATGAGCTTCAGCTGATTGCTTTTGAACCATATCAGAATTTACAATACATTCATATGGAAAGCATTCTCCATATACTTCTTTACAAACTAAAGCTACTGCATCCCTACTCTTAGGATCTTCAATCCTGTCTTTGTGAAATTGAAAAGGCACTTCCATTGAAAGCTTCCCATTCTCAAAAGACATTAAGTTAACTCTTTCAAGAAACGCAAACAAGTGGCCATTTGCAGGTTGTATTTTTTTTGTTAAGACTTTCCACTTTTTCTTTATTTCATCCAAAGTAAGTTTAGTCTTTTTACCTTTGACCTCTTCCTTAACACATTCTGTTACTTCTTGCTTAACAACCTTCTTTGGTGCTTCTACATCAAGATTTACTGTACCAATGACCATCTCAAATTCTAGGATGGGTAATGAACTGTTTTTCAAATTCCTGTCCACGAGAATGAATTGGTTAATTAGGAGAATTATGTCATTCATAGAAAGATTTTTTGCAAAAGAATATTCCTCTTCCTTTAAATTCTCCTGCATTTTTTGAACAAGAATATCTCTAAGCATCATGAGGGTATATTTAGCAAACTGTTGTAAATTAACACCTTTGCTGTCTATCTCATGAATCATTTCGAGTGCGGAAACTTTGTCATTCAAAACGATTTTCTCAAGAAGATAGTAGACCATTGTAGAATCTGGAATACCTAGAATCTGACGTACTTCATTTGCACTAACTTCTTTAGGATTCTTACTTTCCAATTGACCACTGTACACTACATCTAAAAGAGACAATGCATCTCGAAAACTTCCTTTTGCATTGTGTACTAAAATATCAATCGCATCATCAGCAATCTTTATTTTTTCTTTCTTCGCAATTTCCTTAAGCAAGGATTTTACTTCATCATCAGAACCCAATCGAAAATCGTACCTTTGACATCTAGAAAGAATGGTTGCTGGCAATTTATGAACATCTGTAGTTGCAAGAATGAAAATTACATGTGGTGGTGGTTCTTCCAAAGTCTTCAATAAAGCATTAAATGCTTCGTTGGTAAGCATGTGAACTTCATCGATAATATAGGTTTTGTATTTACCCTCTACGGGACTGAACTCAATCTTTTCCTTTAAATCACGAATTTGATCTATACCCCTGTTAGAGGCAGCATCGATTTCAATTAGATCTAGGAACTTGCCCATCGTAATTGCGTTACAAGCATCGCATTTGTTACATGGGTTACCATCTTTTTGTGGATCAAGACAATTGATTGCCTTAACTAAAATGCGTGCTGTACTGGTTTTTCCCGTACCTCTGGAACCAGTAAACAGGTATGCATGTGACAAACTTCCTTTCTTAACAGCATTTTTCAATATCATAGAGATATGATCCTGCCCTATGAGCTCGTCAAAAGTTTGTGTTCTGTATTTGCGGTATAAGACTTGGGACATAATTTAGAATATATTATATAGGTTTTGAAAGCAAGGAATTTTTAAAGGATTTTTCAATTCTTTAGACTTTTCCCATATACATCAGTAATCTCTTCTACAAATTCCCCATATATCCTTTCCGACTCTTCTCCAACAATACCATACTTAGATTTGAGCAATTCTTGAAATGCTTGATTTCTCTCAATCGTCTCATCTAATTTTACGAACTTCATTAAAGATTTGACTTCCGATTCTTCAAATCCACATCCTATTGACAAGCATTTAACAACTTCATCCCTTCTTCCCCTTGCATCATGATATCTTTGCCTTTCTTCTAAACTAAATTTCCTTATTGGCCTACCATCCTCTACAATCCCAATCTCTCCCTGTTCCAACCCAACAACACCTGGAGTTCTTGAACCAACTTTACTAAATGCATCTCCAGAATACTGATCGTAATCCTCAACTACCTTTTCATCTTCCAGTTTCAAAAATTCCATCTTTTGTATTTCAAAATTTTCCGAGAAATTTTCTTTTTCCAATTCTTGAATTTGTTAAATAATATATCTCAATATACAATCTCCTCATCTTTATTTCAAACCTTCAACCGCATCACTAAGAAACTTCATGAACAAACCGTAGCCGACAGCGTTGATATTTCCGGATTGTGCACTTCCAAGCAAATCACCAACACCTCTAATCTCAAGATCCCTGTTTGCTAACAGAAATCCACTACCTAAATCTTGTGCTTCCATCAAAGCATCAAGACGAAGACCTGTATTGCCTTTCATCGATTTGTAAAAGAAATGTGCATATGCTTGAACATTTGATCTACCAATACGCCCTCTAATTTGATACAGCTGAGAAAGTCCAAAATTCGATGCATCTTGAACTATCAAAGTATTGACATTAGGTATATCAATACCATTTTCAATAATGGTGGTACAAACCAAGATATCAATCTTTCCTGAACAAAAAGCGTTCATTACCCTACTAATATCATCAGGATGCATTTGACCATGCAAAACAGCTATGTTTGCTAAAGGAAAAATTTCAACAAGCTTTTTTTCTACAAATTGGATATCAAAAACCCTGTTATGTAAAAAATATACCTGCCCTTTTCGAGCGATTTCTTTTTCAATTGCAACCTTAACCTTCGACCAACTAAACGGAGCAAATGTGTTTGAAATAGATTTTCTACCTTCAGGAGGAGTAAACAGCGTACTAATATCCCTAATACCTGACAAAGACATACTTAACGATCTTGGAATTGGCGTAGCTGACATAGAAAGTACATGTGCTTCTAGTCTTTTTTGTTTTAATTTTTCTTTTTGTTTAACACCAAATTTCTGTTCTTCATCAATTACAATTAAGCCTAAATTTTTGAACTTCACCCTGTCATACAACAAGCTATGCGTACCAATTATGAAATCAATCTTGCCGTTCTCCAAATCATCAATCATGTTTCTCTTTTCTTTCTCGCTTAAAAACCTTGAAAGAACAGCAACATTAATACCAGATCCCTCCAACCTTTTTTTAAAAACAGCTGCATGTTGCTCAACTAGAATCGTTGTTGGAGCAAGTAATGCTACCTGCATACCAAAATTCAAAACCAGGAAAGCTGCCCTCATAGCTAATTCTGTCTTACCAAAACCAACATCACCAACCAAAAGCCTGTCCATCAATTTACCGCTGGTAATATCTTCAAATATCTCCTGTGTAACTACCTGCTGATCATATGTATCTTTAAATTCAAAAGATTCTACAAATTTTTCGAGCTCTTTTTTCAACTTCGATTCTTCTTTTTTCAAACCAAATTTCAATATCTCCCTCATCGCATATATTTGCAAAAGCTCCTTTGCCAAAGCATCAGTATCTTCTTTCACTCGTGATTTCACTCGTCTCCATGAACCACCACTTAAAGTCGTCAATGTCGGTACACGACCTCTTCCACCAATATATTTACTAACTTTTTCTGATTGAGATATTGGTACAAGTAACCTATCTTTCTTTGCATAGCGTATTTCAATGTAAGTACCATCTTTGTTTCCAAGCATTCTTTCAAAAACACCGATACCATGGTCTTCATGTACGAGAAAATCACCTGGAAAAATCTGTTTTAACCAATCCTTACTACCCAAATGTACCCTCCCAAACAGTTCATAGTCCGTCAACAACAAAACTTTCAATTCAGGATGCACAAAACCCTTTTCTAAATCACTAATATACAAGCTAAATTCTTGGTCTCCTAAAACATCTTTCACCCTTCTAAGCTCTCCAGATGAACAAAAAATTTGATAGCCTTGTGCCCTGTATCCATCTATGACCTTTTGCAGAACACTTTTTTTGTTCATTGCATATTCTAAACCAGGAATATTTCGAAATCCTAAGTCTAAAGAAGAAAAACCGTAGTCCAATTGAAGTGCATCTAAGTTAAAAAGAACCAGTGGATATGCGTATTTCTGCTCTGAGATTCCATATGTAAATATTTCATTCTCTAAATTAGTAAATATCTCAACCTTCTTCAAAGCCTGGATATTACTAAATGTATTCTTTTCAATCACATCTATTTTCTCAACAGTATCTCCAAACAAACTTACTCTAACTGGATTTTCAAAATTAAAAGGCCAAAATATCAATACATCACCCAAAAGAGAATACTCCCCTTTTTCAGATACTCGCTTGACTCTTGCAAATCCATTTTCCTCCAAATCCTTAAGCTTGAATTTGTCATTTAGTTTGTAAGAAAACACATTTATCTCACCTGAACTATATTTCTTGACTATATCTTTAAGTTCATCTTCGCTATTACAAAGGACAATATCGAAACTTTTTTTGGAAATCTTTGAAATACATTCTCCAACAAATTCTGTTAAATATGGGGGAATATTTTTTAAAATTAGTGGTTCTTTTTCTAACACAGAAAGTTTTTTTAACAAAAAGTCTGTATTAAACTTTTTGGCTAAAACATCTGAAAGTTTGCTAGACATGGAGATTTACAATGTGATATTAAACCTCAACTTCTTTATGGATTCAGCAATAGCTTCATCTAAAAGCTTTAATTCTTCTTCGGAATATTTAGTCAGTACATAGTCTTCACCAGGAATGTTTGGATTGGTGCGATTTTCAATACCAATACGTACAGAGAAAAAATCAAAAGTTTTGAGGTGTTGAAAGACACTAATGAGCCCTTTATGTCCTTTAGGAGTCTTTCCGCGTTGAATTTTGTAATTACCTAGCTTAATATCCAAATCATCGTAGAAAAGAACTAATTCTTTTTCAACATTTATTTCAAATTTCTTAACGATATTTACAACCGCCCTACCTGATTCATTCATGAAAGTATTTGGTTTTGCAATGACAAATTCAGGATGATTCTCTGTTTTACCAACAGATATGAAAGCCTCTAGATATTTGTCATATTCCCAATCCCCTACATCATATGCTGAAGAATATCCAAAAAAATTCCTTAACTTATCAACTGCCCTAAAACCAGCACTATGTGGAGTTTTTTCATATTTTTCACCTGGATTTCCTAAACCTACAAAAAGCTTCATTCCTAAAAAGGTTTAAACTATTTCTTTAATATATCATAAAATTTTTGAAGATACATTTCTTGAAGCTGGAACATCTTTTCATTGATATTTTTTGGATCAAAATATCCTTTGTGCGTATGACCAAGAATATGTAAAATTCCATGGATGATCATTCTAAGAACGCTTCTTTCAAAATCATCAACCTCACCTTTGATATATTCAGGACAAACGTAAATCTCTGCAGTACTTGCAAAAGAAAGAACATCTGTAACTTCATCCTTTCTTCGAAATTCTCTGTTTAATTTCTGAATTTCTTCTTCATCAACAAAGATTATATTAACAACATCATTCTTTTCTGGGAAAATACTTTTTAAGTTTTTTGCTAAATCTTTTTGAAAAAAAAGTTCTGTATTAAAAACTTCAAACTTCATTTAAAACTTCCCTCACTATATTATTCACTACACCACCATCTGCTTTACCATGAAGCTCTTTCATCACTACACCCATCAATTTACCCATATCTCTCATAGATTCTACTCCAAGTTCCGAAGCTTTCTTTTTTACAAACTCTCGAACTTCATCTTCACTCATTAATTCGGGTAAATATGCTTCTAGAATATCTAATTGAGCTTTTTCCTTTTGAGCTAAATCAGATCTTCCAGCTTGCGTATATTGTTCAAATGCATCTTTAAGTTTTTTTACTTCTTTACGTAGAATTGCTTCTTGAGATTTTTCATCTAATGACTCTCCTTTTTCAATTTCTGCATTTTTAAATGAAGCAAGAACCATTTTGAGAATATCAACTCTAACAGAATCTTTCTGCTTAACACCATCTAACATATCTTTTCGGATTTTTTCTGACAAAGTCATATTCTTTAGTTATTTGAACGCCTTGAAGCTGTCCTTCTTCTTCTTTTCATTTTTGCCCATTCTCTCCTCTTCTCAATTTGAGCCTCGGATCTTTTGGTCCTGTATTGATTCAATCTGAGAGTTTCAAGAATCTTTTCACGCATAACTTCGCGATGAAGCCTCTTTAACGCAGAATCGATATTTTCGTTTTGGTGTACTATTACGGCCATGATTTTTCAATATATATTATTAAAACAGTTGGATTATAGCATAAGGAGATGCAGTATTCCAACAAATTAATTAAATAGCTCTTTAAATCTTTCGAAATATATTACATCTTTAAATACAACAGCGACCATAAGAAGCAAAAGAAGGATAAAGCTAATTTGTATTGCCCAAGCCTCTACTTTTTTGTTTAATGGACGCCTAATAATGATTTCAATCAGGAGCATCATTGCTCTACCACCATCAAGTGCAGGGATTGGAAGTAGATTAATAATTCCAATTGAAAGTGAAATATCTGCAGTTATACCAATAAGTGGCCTCCATCCAAGTTCTCTCAAATAGTCCACTATCACATACAAACCAACAGGTCCAGATACACTCATCGCAACTTGCTCATAGTCCCCTGTTTCAGCAGCTTGAGAGAATATCTCACCTATTGCACTACCAAAAATCTTTCCCCAGTTCAAAACATGAACAAATCCAACTAGTGGCCTTTGCCATCCTACGTACTCTAAATATACAAAGTAATTTTGAACAACAACAATACCAATTCGACCATCATCACCAACCTGCATCATATATGTATCACAAATATCTTCTACACATACTTCCATACTGATTTCTTCTCCAGAACTTGAACTGATTTTGTTAATAACGTCGGAAGAAAAAACTATCTCTTCACCATTTATTGTTTTAATCGTACCTTCTTCAGGAATACCAGCAGATTCTGCAATTCCACCCTCAACTAAACTAACATATTCAACTTTTTCATCAAATACTTCCTTTTCAATATTACCAACAACAGGCTTGAAATCTTCAAAAGAACTGTCCACTCCAAATTTAAAAGACATAGATATCAAAAGACCGTAGAAGATAATTATGGCAAGAAGCAAATTCATTAATACACCTGAGAGGTAGATGAACATTTTCACACTTGGTTTTTGATTCACAAGACTACGTGGATCATCATCTTTTGCTCCATCCTCATATTCCTCCCCACGTATTTTGTTAAAACCACCTATTGGAAAAAGCCTGAGGCTGTACACTGTCTCTCCAATCTTTCTAGAGAAAATTTTTGGACCCATTCCAATTGCAAATTCCTCAACAAAAACTTTTGTAAGCTTACAAGCAATGAGGTGACCAAGTTCGTGAACTAAAATAATTAGTCCAAGAATTAAAATAATTATGAGTATATTTAAAATGAATGCCATATGTGTGATATTAAACGGTCATTAATTCCTTTTCCTTGTTATCTCGAAGTTCAGCAATTTTTTCATTAGCATCTTTTACTGCTTTTTCAATTTCTTCCTTCTGCCTCTTAACCTCATCTTCTGAAAGGCTTTCATCTATCTCTTTCATTGCTTTCTGACGAACATTTCTAACTCCAATGCGTGCTAATTCAGACCGCTCTTTCATTACCTTCACGTACTCCATTCTCCT
>CAZELS010000010.1:0-3607 GCA_964513165.1 uncultured Candidatus Saccharibacteria bacterium | reverse complement strand
ATTACTCGCTTTTCTCTTCTTGCCCTTTTTTCTTGTTTTTGCCTTTACTTTGTGTAGAACCTTTTTTCAAAGATTTTAAGAGCTTTTCTTTAACAAATATTTGAGCTACCGTATCAGTTGGTTGCGCACCTTTTTCAAGCCAATACTTTGCTCGATCCTGGTCCAGATTAATTGTTGAAGGATTGGTCATTGTATTGTAATAACCAATTTCTTCAATAGTTTTACTGTCTCTTGATTTTGTTGCCTCTGCAACAACAAACCTGTAATGAGGTTGCTTCTTTTTCCCTATTCTTTTTAATCTGATTTTTAACATAATGGATGATTCTAACAAACTAATGCTTTGAATTCAAGCTAATCGGCTATTTTTTTTAATGCCTCAACTGCAGCGCCTTCCTCTGCTTTTTGTTTACTTATACCCTCTCCCATACCATATGTCTTTCTATTTATACTCACTTTTACTGTAAATGTTTTGCTGTGATCTGGACCCTTTTCTTTTATAACTGTGTAAACAGGAGTTCTTTTGAATAGACTTTGAGCTCTTTCTTGCAATTTTGTTTTTGCATCTATATCTAACCTATATTTCACAATATTCTCTATTTGTGGAATTAAGTGTTTTACAACAAAGTTTCTTACAGCAGTATATCCTTGGTCTAAGTAAATTGCTCCTAGTATCGCTTCGAAAGTATTTGCTAGTAAGTAGTCCTTATCTCTTCCTCCAGTCATTTCTTCACCTTTTGACATGAGAAGGTATGCGCCGATATTTAGTTCTCTTGAAATTTTTGCTAAAGAATCAGTACGAACTACAGCTGCTCTGAAGCTAGTTAAGTCCCCTTCTGCTCGCTCTGGATATTTATCAAAGAGGTATTCTGAAACGATTAATTCCAATACTGCATCTCCAAGGAATTCTAACCTTTCATTGTGCTTCAAATCTTCTCCCTTGTTTTCATTCAAAAAGGATCTATGTGTTAAACTCTTTTTGAATAAATCTTTGTCTTTGAAATTAAGATTCAATTTTTGCTCAATTTCTTCAATGTTCATGTTTTTCTTTTTCATATATTGCTCCTAAAACTCCATTTACAAATTTGTCACTTGTATCTCCACTTAATTCTTTCGCCAGTTCGATAGCTTCATCTATTGCTACCTTTGGAGGCGTTACGTCACCCAGGAAGCCCTCATAGATTGCTACCCTTAGTATTTCCAAATCAACTTTCTTTATCTGATCAAGAGCCCACTGAGGAGCATGTTCATGTATTTGTTGATCAATCTCCTCTTTATGTTCTCTCACACCATCCAAAAGCTTCTGAAGAAGTACTTTATCATACTTATCTATATTATTTAATTCTTTTAGTTCTTTGATAGAGTGATCTCGTCTTGCCCCTTCAATATTGAAATTTTCAGAAAAAAGAGTTTGTATAGCTAAAAGTCTAGAGAAATGTCTAGGATCATTTTGTCGCTTCATTACTTTTTTGTTTTAGATTTACTCTCTTTATTTTCTTTAACTACTTTTGGTTTTGGACCATAGTGTCCACAATATGAACAAACAAAGTGTGGTCTACGACTTTTACCGCATTTTGGACAACTAGACATAGGAGGATTCTTTAGAGCGTCATGAGATCTTCGCCTATCTCTCCTACCTTTTGAAATTTTAATTTTTGGTTGTGCTCCCATAATGTGTTGATTATATTCAAAAACTTTAGGTATTGCAAATCCTTACTTTATCCAACTTTCACGTATGGTTATGGTTTCTCCTGCTTTTGTTTTTTTCTCTATTAATTCCGTTGCTATTTTCCCCTCAATATTTTTTTGTATGTATCTTTTGATTGGTCTTGCACCAAATCCGGGTTCATATGCTTTGTTAGCGATGAGCATAGGTAGAGTTTTGTCCCAATCAAGCATTATACCTTTCTTTTGCATTCTTTCGGCGAGCTCATTTAGTTGAAGCTGTGCTATCGTAGTTAACTTTGTAACATCATGAGGTGAAAATACTACTATTTCATCAAAACGATTGTAAAGTTCTGGTGATATGGCTTGGCGTAGCTCAATAATTGCCCTGTCTTTAGCCTCTGACCACATAGATTGCTCTTTTTCTAAAGATTCTAGTAGAATGCGGCTTCCAATATTACTTGTACATATTATGACGGCATTTCTAAAACTTACGGTTTCTCCCAAATTACTTGTTAGTCTTCCTTCATCGAAAAGCTGTAAGAAAAGATTCAATATATTAGGGTGTGCTTTTTCAATTTCGTCAAAAAGGACAACAGAGTAGGGGTTGCTTTTTACCCTATCAATCAAAGATATCTTGTGTTGTGTCATTTCGCCTTCACTTCCTGTGTCTAAAAATTTCGAAATACTAGAAACTTCTTGATACTCAGACATATCTACTCGAATGATATCTTCTCCTCTATCAAAGTATTCTTGTGCAATGACTTTGGCGAGATATGTTTTACCTACACCTGTTGGGCCTAAAAAGAGAAATACACCTATTGGCTTGTTTGGATCTCTAATATCTGTTCTAGAGCGTTTTAATGTTTCTACAATTAAGTGAACAGCTTGATCTTGTCCAATAACTCTGGATTTAATTGTTTCTTCCAATTTCATTAATTGTGTAGCTTCATCTGAATCAATACTTTTTACAGGTATACCGTATTGTATTGATACTACTTTAGCAACATGTTCACTTGTAATTCTTGAAATGTTGTTTGTTTGTGCCCATGAGCAAGTGGCTTCAAGGACATTTACTGCACTGTCAGGTAATTTTCTGTTATGTATATATCTTTGTGCAAACTCTATGGATGCCATTAAAGCAGGAAGGGGTATGTAAACACCGAAATTTGATTCTAGCAATTGGATTTTTTCTGTTAAAAGTACCAAGGTATCTTCTGGAGAAAGCTCTGCTACCTCAATCGTATCAAAACTGTTTTTTAGAGATGCGTTTGAATAGAAGTATTTTTTGTAATCGGCATAGTTAATGGTTCCAACAATTGAGAAATTACTTTCGAGTATGTATGGTAACATTATTCCTGCTATGGAATGACCACTTTTTTCAGCTTTTGCAGGTATCAATTCCTGTATTTCGTCAATGTACAGTATGGTATTTCCTGCATTTGAAAGTTCTTTCATTGCCGAAAGAACTAATTGTTCAAGATTTTTGTTGTTACTGGCAGTGGCAATTAATCCATTTAGGTCAAATTGTACAATACGTTTGTTTTTAAGTTGTACAGGTACATCTCCTTTATTAATTCTTTGAGCCAATCCTTTTATGATACTGGATTTTCCAGTACCAGGTTCCCCTGTTAACAAAATTTTGTTGTTTGTCAGTTTTCCTACGGAAGAGATCAAAGCATCAATTTCTTTCTTGTGGCCTATTCCAAAAGTTTCTTGTGTTAAAGAAACCTTTTCGTTTACATCGGAACTGAAGTGTCCCAGAATGAAAGTCCAACCATATATCCAATTTCTTGCGATACCACCATTTTTGTAATATGGTCTTGTTAAATCAAAAAATCCATAGTGTTCCTTTTTGTAAATTTCTTCTAGTAAATATTTTGTAGATTCTTCTAATATCTCAGTTGATATTTTGTTTTCTTGAAGAATTTTTTGTAATACAGGA
>CAZELS010000009.1:0-3121 GCA_964513165.1 uncultured Candidatus Saccharibacteria bacterium | reverse complement strand
AGCAATAGAAAACTTTTTTATGAAAAAATTAATACCCATATTTTTTGTTTTTGCAATTTCCCTAGTTTTGATTTCTTCAATAGTATTACGTAGTATAGGTGCATCCTCATTAAGTAACACATACCTTTTTCTAGAACGTATGCAGGTAGATACCTCAACAGGTATGATCCTTTTAATAACACCTAGTACTAATTTTGCATCAGACAGTACTCTAACCATCACCTTCCCTCATGATGCAGGAGAATGGTGTAGAGTAGACGAGACAGTACTAACAGCCACAGGAGCAGCCAGTTCGGCATTAGATTTAGGAGGAGATTGGGATATAGATGCAGTCCTTCCCACCACGGGTAGTTTTACAGCCACCTGTCATCAAGGTGATAGTTTGTCAGGTCTTTACGATCGCATAGTAGTAACAGGTATAGATGCCCTAACCGGAGGAGTTAGCTATGGCTTAGAGATATCTAGCAATTCAAATTTCAAAACAGTAAATGAGGTAGACAGTCATAATGTAACGGTAGATTTGAATGATGGCATAAAGATGGAATCGATAACCTTCGGAGTTAACCTAGTCTCAGGAGATGGAGTAACAGTAACTGCCGATGTAGCAGCAGCCGAGACAATCACATGTAGTATAGGTACAGATACAGTACCCTTAGGCATGCTTTACAAGGGAGGAGCTTATGTAACCGGAAGTCATACAATAAGCACCTTAACTTCATCAGGCGTAGGAGGTTTTTACTGGTCTGTATATGGAGAGGGAGATGGCAGTACAGAAGCTGGTCTTTACAACAGTGACGGAGCAACAGATATCTTACCATCCACTGGTAGTACCACCATAGATTTACGAACAACAACTAGTGGTTTTGGTCTTGTAGTTACAAGCCCGTTTGGGAATATTCCAGGAAATTTTTCAAATTCTACGCCAGGAGTATTTGGATCAATCAATAGAACCTTTTCAGGTACTAGAGTAATTCTTTATGGAGGAGCACATACAGAAGGATTTAATTCTACAGTAACCATAGGAGCTCGAGCAGGTAGTGACAAATTAGATGGGGATTATGAGGAAACATTAACTTATGTTTGTGGTGGCTTTATTGGTCTTGGAGGAGTTGCAAATGCATGTAATGATGAAATAACGGCAAGTATGTATAGTGTAGATTACGATATTGTTGCAATAGGAGGCCAATGTTGGATGGCTGAAAATTTAAACTATGCATCGGGTAATAGTTGGTGTTATAGTGATAATCCTGCAAATTGTGATACATATGGAAGACTTTATGATTGGTCTACGGCAACGTCAGTGTGTCCTGAAGGTTGGAGATTACCAAGTGATGAAGATTGGTATGATTTAGAATCATATTTGTGGGATCGTGTTACAGGTACTTGTATTGCGGACAGGGTTGAAGGGGGTTGTTATCCTGCAGGTACAAAGATGAAAACAGATACTTGGGGAGGAGACAATATTAGTGGCTTTACTGCATTACCTGCGGGTTACAGAACAAGTGGCGGATCATATTCTAATATAACTAGTGCAACTCATTTTTGGTCTTCTGATGCAGATGGTGTAAGTGATGCTTGGGTTCGTCATTTGACTACAGCAAATACAACTCCATATAGGCTGTCACATGGTCAAACATTGGGTTTTTCAGTTCGTTGTTTGAGAAATAATTAAGCAGCTTTTTTATTAACCTTCATAAATTCTTGAAACTCTTTTGGCTCTATACTTTCCAAATTGATTTCTTGTCTTTTCGAAATAGGCTTATGTAGCCCAGGAAGTTTTTCTTCTTCTGTTATCTTAATCTCCTTGCCGTTGAAAGAGATACTTTCGTAATCTTCTTTAAAGTTGTACTTACAATCATCCCAACCTTCCTTGTTTTTGTCGCTAATCAATTTCTTAAAATCAGTAGCTGTTTTTGCATTCTCATTATCTATTGATACGCCTTCAACACCATAACCATAGGTTTCAAAAGATAGTTTTCTATACACAACTTCATTTTCATTTTTGTTCATTGCAATAATTAGGAAACTTTGTCCTAAAACACCAAAATCATTTTCAGGAGGTTTTTCTGTTAGGGGTTCTTTGAAAACAAGGAAACTGTGTTCTCCTTTTCCCAATTCTATATAGTCTTCCAGCTCGATTTCTTTTTTTACTTCTGGGGGTAAAATTTCAATAATGCTATCACCAGGCTCATTCTCTTTGGAGCTTTTTTCCATCAAATTAACCCCTCCCATGTTTACGGAAAGGTTTTCAATTTTCCCTTCCATGTAATAATCTATAGTAAATTATTCTCTACATTATTAAATTATCTGAGTCCTTTGTCAACTCTTTTTTGTAATTAACTCAATACCCTCTTCTAACAGTCTTATAGTTTTCTCTAATTCTTCCTCTCCTAGTGTCTCATGCCCCTGCAATATCAAGAGTGCATCTGTAGTTTTGTGATTAATCTTTGTTCTGTCACATTGTTTTGTATCCAAATGACAAATAACGCCTTTTTCGTCAGAGTATGCATAACCATTTTTTGTTTTTTCAAAACGAATATCCCCTTCAATCTTTGCAATATCATGAGCACCTATTGATATACCAGTTAGTGCTGAAACTGCATTGTATATATCAACCAACGTATTAATATTTGGTAACCTACTTTTTTCCTTTATCATCTCCACAAGATTTTGACTGGAAGAAGGGATATTTTGTTTTTTAGAAAATTGATTATGTAAATCTACGTATTTTGTAAAAATATCTTTTTTTTGCCAATTTTCTTCAGAATATTTTTTCTCAACCTTTTCGATTAAATCTTTCAACCATTTTTTTACTTTCGGATCTTTCTTTTTTACAACAAGATTGTTAAACGATTTAGAGAGTAGAGGAATATGTGACAGATTTTCATCTACTGTAATTTTAACGTCCCTACCTCTAGAAACATCTGTTTCCTTAATATTGCTTTCATCTTGATTTTTTAAATCTTCGGTATATTCTAGTTTTTGGAAGATAATTTGAGGCTCATTTATTCTATGTTCTGAAGGAATTTCTGCAAAAATCCATGAATTCAAGAAATTTTCTACCTTACCTTTATCTCGTAATTCTTCATTTGGATCATATTCTTCTGGGATATTAAGTAAT
>CAZELS010000008.1:0-9099 GCA_964513165.1 uncultured Candidatus Saccharibacteria bacterium | reverse complement strand
TTTGTCTGTTTCTTCTTCTATTTCATCATTTCCGAGAGAAGAGAGAATTCTTAAAATTTTGTAAATTTTTTCTTGATCTTTTTCTGAAAGCTTTTCGAAATATTTAATAGAAAAATCTAGTTCATACCATTTGCTATCATTTTTTTCAATTTGATATTTCATTTCAGAGTTTTTAGAATTTAATAAGGAATGGAAGGGGATAACGTTATTAAATATGTTTATCCCCTTCCTTGGGATGAGATTATAGAGGTAGCTTTTTAGTTTAAGCTTAGTTACGCTTGACATGAAAATCGGACATATTACCATCCTTGTCTGTATCCCATGAAGCTCTACTACTTCCACGATCATTTACAATTACCTCTGTAGTATGTACAGAGCCATCACGATTTTCTCTTTCACTTATTATGTCACGTACAGAACCTCCGGTTAGGTCTGATTCACCACTACGGTCCTTTATGATACCCATTTTTATCACCTCCTTAAAGGCGTAACTCTCATCCCTTTTAACGAGCTAATATCCTATTATACCAATACTTTTCGAAAGTTTCAACGTGGAGTATAAGTGATTTTGGATTTTTTGAGAAATTGTTGGAACTAAGTAAAGAATACTTTTTCAAAGATTTTTTTCACTTCACTTTAATTTCACCGTGTTAGGTATATATTGGTATCATATATAAATTTTAATATACTTTTTTTATGAACAAGACAAAGAAATATACTCTTGTTGCAGTAATTTTGTTAGCTTTGGGTATCGGAGCTGGTACAGTATACGCAGAAAGTAATGGATTACGTATGGGCTTTAGAGCAGAGCTAGCGGAGAAATTAGACATGGATGTGGACGAATTAGATGGAATAATGGAAGAAATTCGTTCGGAACATAGGGTAGAGATGCAAGCTGAAAGAGCAGAGCTCATACTTCAAGCAATTGAAGATGGAAAACTTACAGACAGACAGGCAGAAATTTTAAGTGCCATGCAAGATATTAGTCCTGGTGGTAAAGGAATGTTTGGTGCAGGAAGTGGCATGACTGAACAAGAGAGGGAAAATCTTCGAAATCAAATGCGTGAGGAAAGAGAGACGAGGATGATCGACATGTTGAATGAGCAAGGTTTGGATGTTACTCACGAAGAGATATCCGAATTGAAAGAGTTGAAATTAGAACTAGGTTTAGGTGGAGAAATGCATAGAGGTGGAAGAAATAGGTAAAAAGTTTTTTCGAAGGGCGGCCTTGTGTCGCTCTTCGGTGTATAATTGGGGATGAAAATATTAATAGTAGAAGATGACAATAATTTACGAAGTTTGTTGAAAAAATTTTTCGAAAAAAACGGATATATTGTTGAAGAAGCAGATGAGGGAGAAAAAGGTTTAGAAGAAATTTTTGTAAATGAATATGATTGTGTTCTGCTCGATTTAAACCTACCAAATTTAGATGGTGTTGAAATAGCAAGGCGCGTTAGAGAAAAAGGCATTGAAGTGCCCTTAGTTATGCTTACTGCAAGGTCTCAGCTATACAATAAACTTGAAGGTTTTGATATGGGCGCAGATGATTACATTACCAAACCTTTTGATATGAATGAGGTTTTAGCAAGAGTGAAGGCTGTTGTTAGAAGATTTAGCAAAAACAAGGAAAGTAGACTTTCTTTCAATGATATGTATTTGGATGTTGAAAGTAATCGTTTATTTAATAATGAAGGTTTCGAAATTTTGCTAAGTAACAAGGAGACTGGTATCTTAGAATATATGATTAGAAACAAGGGGAAAATTATATCAGCGGAAGAATTTTTGGAACATGTATGGGACAGAGAGGCTAATTTGTTCTCAGATACCGTAAAGACACATATCAAGACTTTGAGAAAAAAGGTTGATTCTAAAAAGAAATATATTAAGACAATTCGAGGGAAAGGTTACTTATATGAAATTCCATAAAACGTTGAAATTTAAACTTACCTTTTGGTATTCATTAATGCTTTCGCTTTTTTGCGTTTTCTTTCTCATTGCTATGAACATTTGGATAGCTGGCTACATGCGCGAGTCTACGATACATAGACCCAGATTTCGGAATATGTCTGAAGAACAGAGGATATTAGTAATGGAATCTAGAACGCAAGATTTAGAAAACATTCGTTTGGTTTCTCTGTATTCTGTTTTTCCATTAATTGTTTTGAGCTTTGGAGGAGGATATTTACTTTCTACACTAATGTTAAGACCTTTAGGTAAATTGAATGCAGAGATTCGAAAAAAAGAATTGAATAATTTGGATGAGGAGATTGTTTTTGAAGATAGGGGAGATGAGATTTCTGAATTGATTAAAGGTTTCAATTTAATGAGTCGGAGGCTGGGTAAATCTTTTGAATCTCAAAAGCAATTTGTAGAAAATGCCTCTCATGAAATGAAAACTCCTCTTGCCGTTATTCAAGCAAATTTGGATACAGCTCTGGGAGAAGGAAAAATATCACGTAAAGAATTAAATATTTTGTTGCAAAATTCTAAGAGTCAAATTTCCCTAATGGACAATTTGATGGAAGATCTTTTTTTACTCTCCCATATGACTTCAAATGCAAGTATAAAAATGGAGGAAATAGAGGTGTTTGATTTGATACATAACGTAGTAGATATGTTAGAAAGTTTGTCTCGAGAAAAAGGGTTTGAAATTATCCTCAAAAGCCATGTGAATGGTACTGAAATTAAAGGTAACAGAATACTTTTGGAAAGGGCTTTAAGTAATATTGTTGAAAACAGCATAAAATATTCGAAAGGGGATAGAATTAGAATAGTTGTAGAAAGAGATAAAAGAAATGTTTTGATATATGTTATTGATAATGGTAAAGGAATCCCTGCAAAATATCAAAGGGATATTTTTCAAAGATTCTTTAGAATTGATAAAGGTAGGTCACGTAAAGAAGGAGGTAGTGGTCTTGGTTTAGCTATCACTAAGGAAATTGTAGAAAGGCATGGAGGCAATATATCCTTGGATTGTAAATACAACAAAGGTTCAAAATTTAAAATTGTATTGCCTAGATTGTAATCTCCGTCTTTCTTTTATCTTACAGTATTGTATAATAAGAAATGAAGTATTTTGTTAATTTCTTCCGTAATTTAAAAAAAAGAAAAGTACAAAAATCGAGCTGTACAAAATCTGGTCTTGTACCGATAAAGGTTCTTAGAATTGTTGTGAAAATATTAAAATTTGTCAAAATTTACAACATTGTATATACAACCTCATTGTTTTGTACAAATTTTTTTCATAAAAAAAGATTAAAAAATTTCTATTCTCAATTTATTCAAAAAGACAATCTATGTTTTGATATAGGGGCAAACCTTGGTAGTAGAACAGATGTTTTTTTGAAACTCGGAGCTAAAGTAGTCTCTGTTGAACCACAGGACAAGTGTATGAAGAAGTTGGAAAAGAAATACAGTAAGAATGAGAAAGTATCTCTAATTCACAAAGCTGTTGGTGAGGTCGAAGGAGAAGAAGAAATGATGATTAGTGATTCACATGTAGTTTCTTCTATGTCAAAAAGATGGATAGAAAGTTTGAAATCAAGTGATATGTTTTTTGTTTCTACTTCTGCTTTTCAATGGCAAAAGCCAACGAAAGTAGAAGTAACTACTTTAGATAGATTAATTCAGAAATATGGTAAACCCGATTTTTGTAAAATTGATGTTGAAGGATATGAGTACAATGTTTTGAAGGGATTGTCTAAACCCATCGGTACAATTTCTTTTGAATTTACTCCAACACAAGAATTTCTTAAATCTGCTATGGATACAGTAAAACATCTTGCCAGTATTGGAAAAGTAAAATTCAACTATTCCCTGGGAGAATCAATGACATTTGCTTTGAGAAAATGGGTAGATGAAAAAAGGATTTCAGAAATTTTACCAACTCTTTCTAAAAAGACATCCTTTTGTGGAGATATATATGCGAAATTTGTTTAATCTTTGAATAGCTTTTCAAGATCAATGATTAATGATGTACCATCTGTTGAGTAAGCATCTTTGTCTGTAACAGGAATCCATATTTGATTTATCCTGAATTTACCGCCCTCAAAATATATTGTCCCAGGTTCTGCTTTTTCTGAATCTCTCTTCTCTTTTCGATGGACAGGCTTTATGAATACAGGCATGGAAATATTTGAGAGTTCTACTTTCTTTGCCTTTTTTTCTTCATAGAGATATTGAAAAGAATGGTTGAGTAAAAATTTACCAAAGCTTTTGTCTTTCGCATCTAAATATACTCCGAGTCCTTTTAATGCAGGTATCTTGTCTATTGATTCTGGCAAATCTTCTTTTGCTTTTCCAACTTTTCCAAAATCTAGTTTGTAAGTATCTTCATCTTTTGCTTTGTGAAAGACAGAGTAAGCGATATTTCCATCATCAAGATCTTTTAAAAAAAAGCTACTAATGTTTTCTTTCTCATCTTCGCAGTCCAAAATATTTAACTTGTATTCTTGTTCATCTCTTTTAACAGTAAGTGAGAAATATTTGTATCCTTCTCCTTCAAAAATCATATTTTCTTTTTTTGATTCTTCTTGTTCAAAATTTTCCATATTAGAAGAATTTTACATCTCTTTGACATTTTAAACAACAGATTGTGGATAACTTGAAATTACCCTGAGTCTATGTTAAGGTTAGTTCGTATCCTATATAAATTTAAAAATTTAAATTTATGTCAAAAACACAAGAACTGTACGAGAGTGTTTTACACTCTATGGAAGACTTGTGGGACAGGATCGTAGCCTATGCACCTACTCTTCTTGGTGCGTTGATTGTATTGGTGATTGGTATCATCATCTCAATCCTTTTAGGTAAATTTGCAAAGAAAATTGTCCTGTTTACTAGAGTGGACAAACTTTCTGAAAAAATTGGTTTAAAGAGAGAAGTTAAGAATGTGGGAATCAATTTGGACTTTGCTACCTTGATAGGGTGGTTAGTCAAATGGTTCTTCTTCATTGTTACATTTGTAGCTGTTGTAGATATTCTAAATATCGAACAGTTAACTTCATTCTTAGAAAAACTTGTTTTGTACTTGCCTAACGTCCTTGTAGCTATTGTAATTATGGGTGTTGGTTTAGTTGTAGGTAAACTATTCAAGAATGCTGTAGAAAATTCATTGAAGGGTTTTGCTGTTACAACAAGAGTTTCTACTTTTCTCGGTAGTTTAGCAAAATGGTCTGTATTCATTTTTGCCCTTATGGCAGCATTGGTCCAATTAGGTGTTGCTGCTGATTTAATTCAAATTCTTTTCACAGGCTTTGTCGTTATGCTAGCTCTTGCTGGTGGATTAGCTTTTGGTCTTGGTGGTAGAGAGCACGCATCAAAGGTTTTAGACAAGGTTAGTAGTGAAATTGAATCTGGCAAAAGGAAGTAAGTAGATTCTAAAAAAAGTTTTGTGAAGATTCTTCCATGATGTTGTATAATGGGGGTATTGGATATTTTATGTTTTTCTTTTCATGATATTAATTACAGGAGCAGCAGGAAGAATAGGTAATGTCTTAGTAAAAGAATTGAATCGCAAGGGTGAAAAAGTTAAAGTTTTGGAACCCACAAGTGCAGATTTTAGTTCTTTGAAAGGATGTAGTTGTAATTACATCTATGGAGATATTTTAGATATTAGTACTTTTGAGGATCAACTTGATGATGTTGATACGATATTTCATTTAGCTGCACAGATTAACATTTCCTCTTACGGCAAAAATTCTACTTTTGATACAAATATACAGGGTACTAAGAATGTTGTCGACTTGTGCTTGAAACACAAAATTAAGTTGATCTATATCAGCTCTATTCACGCATTAGCTACTTTGAAGGATCAGGTGATAGATGAGAATACTCCTCTTTGTATTGAAACAAAGGAGAGAAGAGGAATCTATGATCGTTCAAAAGCCTTGGCTACTAAGATTGTCCTGGATGCAAAGCAAAAAGGCCTAAAGTCCATTATTTTCTTTCCAACAGGTGTAAGCGGACCATTTGATTACAAACCATCTTTTTTTGGAGAAGGTATGATTCAATTAATTAAATCTGGTTTGGGTGCTACAATTGGTGGACAGTATGACTATGTTGATGTAAGGGATGTTGTTCATGGAATTCTCAGCGCTTTTTCATTGAAAAAATTTGGAGAGAAATATATTCTTTCTGGAGAAATTGTACAAATGTCTACTTATGTAAAATATCTTAGGGAATTTGAAGGAAAAACTTTTTTGAAACCTTTGAAAGTTTTTAGAAACAGTACGGCTTTGTTTTTTGGTTTTGTCCTCTCAATTTTCAACAAGAAATCCAAAATTACTCTTTACAGTGTAAAAACATTAACAAGCAACTGTAATATTTCCCATGAAAAAGCTACAAAAGAATTGGGATATATGCCACGTAGCCTCAAAGAATCTTTGTATGATCAATATGCCTGGTTTAAGAAACGGGCATATTTTTAAGAGCTTCCAAACTAGTGTTCTTTACTCTGAAATGAGATAAAATAGGGATACTATTTTTCAATTACAAATATATGAGCTCAACGGAATTAAAAGTAACTCAAGGAGAAGATGGTGACTCCATCTATGTGGATTTTTCTTCTAAACATGAAGGTCCACTTAAGGAGGAGATATCTTCTCTGATCGATGCATATTCTCAAAACATTCTAAGTTCAAAGCAGATACAAAATCCTGTACATGTAGATGAGATTGCTTCAGGTCTTGCGAGATTCTATGAAAAAATCCGCAAAGTCATAGATTGGAAAGATGACAATGCTTTGAGAAGAGGTTCAATTGAGCGAATTTTGAAAAGAACCTTGTTTCCTAAGATGTTAGGTTTTTCATCCAAAAAACATGACCCTAAAACATTGGCTAAGAGTCTTACGATTGAGTTAATACGAGGTGGTCATCTTTCAAATCATACTGTCCCACAAGAAAGAGTAGATTTGGTTGCTCAGGCTTTGAAAAAATATTTGTTTTTTTGGGAATACATCTTAGAAAATGAAAATGTTTTTGAAGTAAAAAAAACCACAGTTCTAACGACTTTTGTTTTAGAAATTGCCGCTTGTGAAATTGAAGAACTTTTAACAAATCCTGTTAAAGAAATCGAGATGATTGATACAATGGCCAAACTTCTAGAAAAAAGGATTGCCATTAAACCTGAAAATGCACTTAGTCCTGAAAAGAAATTTGAAGCAGTGAAAGTCTCTGTACAAAGAGCCCTCTATCATTTGGATGACAAATATATTGTTTACAAAATTCTTCAATCGAGATATTCAGATTGGCATAATCCAAGTCAAGAAGAAATGAAGAAAAGAGCAAAGAGTATTGGAGATTTGAAAGAAAAGCTTTACAAAGAAATACATAGGAAAAGTCAGAAAAAATTTGATGTGATTGCAGAAAAAGTAAATACAGTATTTTTGCTTTTGGATGATGTCTTGTCTAGTTTAAAAGAGGAACCTGAAGAGATACAAAAACAATTTGAAGACAAAGAGAATCTAATTGAGCTCGTAGAAGAAGCTTACGAAAAGCGTAGGGGAACTTTGAAAACTAGATTGATTAAATTAGCGATTTTTTCAACATTGTCAGTTTTTCTTGCAAACCTTGTTGCTTTCTATGTAATAGAGGTACCCATAGCTAATTTTTTCTACGGAGGTTTTAGTGTATTTGCAATTCTTGTTGACTTGTTGTTACCTACTTCTGTAACCTTCTTTCTAGTTATTTTCATAAAGCCACCGAGAGAGGGCAATTTGCAAAAGGTTCTAGATACTATGGTAAATTTTGTTTACAAGGATCAAGAGTTTGAAGAATACAAGATTAATCTATCAAAGAAAAAGCGTACTTCATTTCATATATTTTTAAGGTATCTGTATCTATTAACCGCACTTTTAGTCTTTGGTGGTATTGCATACATTTTCTACATGTCCAAACTACCGATTACTTCAGTTATTTACAATACTTTAACAATTCCTCTTGCAGTTTTTGCGGCTGTTGTGATTAGAAACAAAGCAAAAGAATTAAATGTTGGAGAAGAAAGTAACTTGAGAGATTTGATTTTGGATATTGTAACTGTACCTGTTGCAAAAGTGGGTTCGATTCTTGCAAGAAAGTGGAAAGAATACAATGTGATTTCAATCTTCTTCAATTTCCTCATTGAAATACCTCTTGTAGCAATATTCGATTTCATACAAGCTTGGAACAAATTCATCAAAGACAGGAAGTCTGAGCTTGATTAGAAAATTTAAAGAAAAAGAGTTTTTTTCAAATTTTTAACATCTTTGTACCATTTAGCAGATTTGTAAATATCGTATGGATCTCTACTTTCCTTTTTTAAACCACTTTTCTCATCTCTACCAGCTTCATTAAAGTGTAAATGTATTTCATCCCATGCTTTGAAAAAAGAAATATTTTTACATGTGTCTTCTGAATATTTTAGGTCACCAGATATTAAGCCAGAGCTTCCTACGTGTCCGATTAAATCTCCTTGTTCTACCCAAGTAACATACTTGTTTTCTTGTTTAAAAAGTTTTTCACATTCTGAAATATTGTAAAGATAGCTTTCTCTCTCTCTCAAATTTTCTGAAAAATTAAATCCATGTTTGTAAACAATCCAAGGGAATCTCTTTATCAATCCTTCATGAAAAACTAATACCTTTTTTAACTCTTTCTCACTTCTTTTTTGCTTTTTCAATATTCTGTTCTTTTTTGCAATATCTTCAAGGATATTTATTTTTAAAGGCTTTGTTTTTTTTAATGTAATGTTTTTTGAAATTTTAGAAAGATGCCCATATTGAGTTATCCTACCTCCTTTTACATGGCAGATTTTTTCGGGATGATAGATTTGTACAAAGAGGCCAAAGCCGTTTCCTAGAGGTTTTCCCTCAGAAAGTCTTACTGTTTTGTCCGAATGACGAAGGGTATATCTATGGTATGAAGCGATGGCATATCCTGAAGCTGCAGCGTAGACAGGTTCTCCCCATTCTGTTGAATAGTCGACACCCATATGGAAATATTTTCCATGCATACTTCTTTCATCTTGTGTATATATATATCCCTCCGTAATATCATTGTATTTTTTAAGTGGGAGTTTTATATATGGGGTATTTGGAATTTTTGGTTTGTATTTTTCTCTTAA
>CAZELS010000007.1:0-2181 GCA_964513165.1 uncultured Candidatus Saccharibacteria bacterium | reverse complement strand
GAGAGGCATTGAAATCCTTTTTTTGAAAAACCTCTTCAAAATATTTTTGAGCATCTTTTGCTTCTTGTTCTGATGAAAGCTCTTTGGTTACTTGATATGCTAGCTCCTTCTTTACCTCCATCGGGTTAACACTAGAATCGTTCATTTTCTTCTCATATTCTTTAACTTCATCAATATCCTTGTTTGTTAAGAGCTCAAATCCTTGTACTATTGCCTCATCAGGAAATGACATAACCTTACCATATATATCCCTTGGATTTTCAGAAAGCTTAATCATGTTTCCTTCTGTCTTACCCATTTTCTGTCCACCTGTTGTTGTAAGTAATTTCCCTGTTATGACAAATTTGTTCTTTTTCAAAATTTCTTGAGACAAATGTCTACCGGCTAATGCATTGAACATTTGATCGTTACCACATACCTCTACATCAACTTCGAGTTTTACTGAATCATATCCTTGCATTAATGGATACAGAAATTCACTTAGGTAAATTGGTTTGTTTTCTTTCAATCTTTGTTGGAACATATCTCGTTTAATCATTTGTTGAACTGTAAACAGTGAACTCAATTCCAAGATATCTTCCAATGTTAATTTACTTAACCATTCGTAGTTAAAAACTACTTTTACGGGATTTTCTTTGTTGTCGATATCAACAATTTTTGACGCTTCTTTTTTGTAGCTTTTCAAATTTTCAAGAACTTGCTCTCTTGAAAGTTTTTGACGTGTTGAAGATTTGTCAGAAGGATCGCCAATCATAGCTGTGAAATCACCAATCAAGAAATATACCTCGTGTCCAAGTTTGCGGAAATCTTCTAATTTTCTCATTGATACTGCATGTCCAATATGTAGTGAAGGACCAGTTGGATCAAACCCTTGATATATTTTGAGCCTTTTTCCTGAAAGCAGAAGCTTTCTTAATTCTTCTTTTGAAGGCAATATGTCTTCAACAGCCTTATTCAAAAGATTCTTAATTATTTTTTGATCTTTCAATATTTCCATATATTATTCTTTAAAAGCTTTTCCTTTGTAAACAAAAAGGTATTCGTTGTTACTTAGCTCTACCTTCTGCTCATATTTTACATCAGGAAAGAAATATTTGTATGAATAGATTGTTAAACTATTTTCAACATCCTCGGCAATTAATTTTTGTGCTAGTGCTTTTAATGCTTTTGTATTTAGATAGCAGTATATTTTGTCAGCTTTTGGCAATGGTATATTCAAAAAGTTACTTGGAACAATGGCGACATCATTTCGAAGTCCAAGTTTAAACATTTGATTAATTTTGGAAAAGAATATTCCAAGAGGCGAAATCTCATATCCAATACCTCGAACTTTAAATCGTTTTGCTGCTTCTATGAGGAAGCTTCCGTCTCCAGAACCAAGGTCAATGAGCATTTCTTTTGGCTTGAGTTCCATGAGAGCAAGTATTTCCTCTCGAACCTTTCTAGGTGTCGGTATGAGGGGAACTAGTAACACTCCGGAAAAAAATGATACTGCCATACCTAGTAATATTAATCCTAAAATTATTGCGGCAGAAACATAGATTCCTTTTTCCATTCTTTTTATGCTAACAAATGTATGACTGATTTTAGTATAATTCGAACATATTTGCTAGTATAATTTTGAAAAAATTCTTAAAATGCTCTATTTATGTTGGTTTCTCCTCTTTCTGGCTTCTGCTTCCTTCCTATTTTTTCTAAGTAGATCTCTCATTACGATATTTTCATTTTTTAGCGATGCTCCATATGTTCCATTGGAAAGATCTTTAGTGAAAAAGAGTTTAGGTTTTTTGAATTTGAAGGAGGGAGACAGTTTTTTGGATATTGGTTCTGGTGATGGAGCTGTTGTTTTGTATGCTGCAAGAAACTATCCTCAAGCGAAGTTTTTTAAAGGTATAGAGAGGATTCATCTTTTGTTTTTTGTTAGTCAGGTAAAGCGCTTGTTTAGCAAGTATAGGGGAAAGATTCTTTTTGAAAGAAACAATGCTTTTAAACATGATTACAGCAAATTTAACAAGGTATATATATATATGCTTCCAGAATTTTTGCAAAAATTTATGCCGATTCTAGAAAAACAGTTACCTTCTGGGGCTATCGTAGTTTCAACATCTTTTCGAATTCCGGATGATTACAAAAAAACAGGTAAGTTGGAAATCCATGAGGAACCATTAGGTAAGAAAGTGA
>CAZELS010000006.1:0-6136 GCA_964513165.1 uncultured Candidatus Saccharibacteria bacterium | reverse complement strand
ATACTTTTTATATCCATATTTAAGAAAAACTTTGTATCAATCTTTTCTAAAATACCTATTTCTTCGAAATAGAGGATTAGTGAAAGAAAAAAGATTTCTTTGTCTTGTTGAATTGATTTTTTAACTAATTGATTGTTCACTTCTTCATCTTTTAAATTTGCAGATTTCGTAAACAAATCCTTACTGATTGTTGTCAATTTCTCAGCTTGGTTTAGAAAGAATTCGTATGATTTTTTGTCTACAACGTTAGCTAGTAATGTTGAAATGTATGTGATAATTTCTTTGTAATCCTTGTAGTTATTTATATCCTTTTTCTCAATATTTCTCATCACAAGATATGTGAAAAGATCTTGTTTTTTTTGAATTACATCTTTGATTTTTTTAGAATCTTTTTGCATTAAATCATCTAGATCAGCATATGGTTCTAAAGTGCCTGTGTAGAGATTTAATCCAAGGGAAATTCCTAGTAGAAAATATCTTTCTAAAGCGTTCTGTCCAGCTGCATCATTGTCTAGTAAAAGCAATATGTTGTTTGTGAATCTTGTAACTAACTGTAGTTGTTCTTCTGCAATGGCTGTACCTAGTGGTGCAACGATGTTTTTTTGTTCTTTCTGGTGGGCTGAGATAGCGTCTGTAGTGCCTTCACATATGATACAGAGATCTTGTTCCCTGATATGTGTTTTTGCTTGGTAGAGGGCATACAAGAGCTTACTTTTTTTGAATAACGGTGTTTCTGGTGTATGTAAGTATTTAGGACCATATTTTGAATCAGGTAGTATCCTTCCAGTGAAGCCAACAAATCTTCCTTGTGTATCTTGTATTGGAAAAATGATTCTTTTGAAAAACCTGTCTCGAATTGTTCCGTCTTTTTCAGTAAAAAGGCCTGTTAGCAAGAGTTCCTGTTTTGTATACTTACCTTTTGACTGCACGAATTTCAACAATCTGCTTCCTCCTTCAGCATATCCGATACTAAATTCCTTTACGGCTTCCTGGTTAAATTTTCTTTGTTCAAAGATATATTTCTTTGCGATATTGTTTTTCAAAAGATCCTCTGCAAAAAGCTGTACAGCAAAATTGTTTATCTCAAACATTTTTGTCAAAGCTTGGTTTCCAGAAGAGCTTTTTTGTAAAACAACACCAGCTTCTTTAGCAAGCTTCTCTAATGCATCAACAAAATCTAAGTTTTCTGTTTTCTCAACGAAGTTAAGAATATCTCCACTTTCGCCACAACCAAAACATTTGTATCTTTGTATGGAAGGGCTTACGACAAAAGAGGGGGTTTTTTCATTATGGAATGGACAAAGACCGACAAAATTCTTACCGGCTTTTTTCAATTTAACTTGCCTTTCGACAACTTGTACGATGTCTAATCGACTTTTTATTTCTTCTATATTGCTTCTATCATCCATTGAGGTAATTATATGTCTTTTTGTACTGGGGGTCTAGCTTAGTTATCGCATTCTAGATTATTTTCTACAATTTCGCAGCTTAAAGACAGAGATTCCATCGAAAGCATCTTTGTCTCATCGTTTATTTGTACTTGTGTATTTGCATATATTCCTGTTCTAACAAGAACATTTCTAGTTGCAAGAAATTCAGTATTGTATTCTACAGGAAGTATTTGGGAAACGATTAGTTGGTCATCGACAATTATTTCTATCCAAGTTGGTCTATTTGAAATTGAAAGGTTTAGCTTTATTCCCTGGGACTCTTCCACTGTTTCTTCTTCTATCACGTCTTCTGGAGGTTCATAGAGGAGGTAAAGAATTTCGACATTTTCTCTTGCTCGGTTACGATTATTTGTTGCTTTTACTGTTATGATATTTTTTCCAGGTTTAAGGGTTATTTCTTTTTCAAAGTTGAAATTTTCATCAACACTGATTGTTACATTTTCAATCTCAATGCTAGTAGATTTTTCAGTTTTACCTTTGATTGTTAAATCTTCTTCGTAAAAAGTGATGTTGTTTTCGGGTTCTGTAATTTCAAGAAAAGGAGGATTTTGGAAATTGTAAAACTGATTGTAGAGATATATTAATACTGCTAGGATAATTACGACTGGGATCAGGATGTACAGATACTCAAGGGAGAACTTTCCTGTTTCTTTCTTAGTTGTACTTGGTGTTTTTTTTATTTCTTCATCTTTGTAATCTCTCCTGTAAATTGCAAGAATTTTGTTATAATTCAATCCTAAATATTCGGAATATATTTTTATAAATCCTTTTGCATTTACGGATGATTCAAAGACGGAATAGTCATTTTCTTCCATAGCCTTAAGCTTTTTTAAATCTATTCTTGTTTCGAGTGAAACTGAGGATAAATCCTTCTGTAATGCCATTCTCTTTGATTTCAAAACCTCTCCTACGGTTCCTAATTTTTTTGTGAAATGAATTTTTGAACTATATATTGGTTTAATATTTTTACTCATTGTCTTCTGAAGAATCAGTAAATTGATCAGGACTAGTGATGAGTACTTTTCTCGGAGAACTGCCATCCTGAGGACCGAGAACTTTTGCCTCTTCTAAATCATCTATGAGGCTTGCTGCTCTGTTGTATCCAATCCTGAGTTTTCTTTGTAAGAGAGATGCAGATCCTTTCTGTGCATTTACTACAACATTGAGTGCATCATTGAAAAGTTGGTCCCTGGAATGACTTTTGCCTACTACACCCTCTTGTGTTTTTTCAACTGGTTTAGTTATATCTTCCCTGTATTCTAAATTTTCTCCTGTTTGATTTTTGATAAAGTCAATGACATTTTCAATATCCTGTGTATCTGTAAATGCTCCTTGTATACGTATTGGTCTTGGATTAATTGGTGATTTGAAAAGCATATCTCCATTCCCTATTAATGTCTCTGCTCCCATTTGATCTATTACAACTCTTGAATCGATTGATGTTGTAACACTGAAAGCCATCCTTCCAGGTACGTTTGCTTTAATGAGGCCCGTTATGACATTAACAGAGGGCCTCTGGGTTGCTAGAATGAGATGGATACCAACAGCTCTGGACATTTGGGCTAATCTTACAACTTTTGATTCAACGTCAACTCCTGTAGAAAGCATTAAGTCAGCCATCTCATCGATGACAATGACTATGTAAGGCATCGATTCAGCTCCCTCCTTTGCGTGATATTCTGTAATTTTTTTAACTCTCATCTGTTTTAAGATTCTGTATCTTCTATTCATTTCTTGTACAGCCCAGTGCAATGCGTTATTCAACAATTCCATGTCAACGATTACTGGTGTGTAAAGATGTGGAATTTCATTGTAAAAAGACATCTCAACCATTTTTGGATCAACCAGGATGAATTTTAGCTCGTCAGGAGACTTTGTCATGAGTAACCCCATTAATATCGAGTTGATTCCAACAGATTTTCCTGTACCCGTTGCACCAGCTACAAGTAAATGAGGTAAATCGACCAAATCTCTAATTTCTGTTTTCCCTGCAACGTTTTTACCTAACAATAATGGTAATTCATATGATTTGTTTGAATTCAGTAATTCTGAAACCATTTCTTTGACATACACAAAGTTTGGTGTTGGATTTGGTATCTCTATACCAATTAGTGACGTTCCAGGTATTGGGGCTTCCACTCTTACAGAGGAAGCTGGTGCTGCCAAAGCTAGTGCAAGGTCATTAGTTAATGTTTTTACTTTTGCTACCTTAGTTCCTACTGTTATGCTCAATGCGTACTGTACAACTGTTGGACCAATTGAAATGTTAGTTACTCGAGAATTTACATTGAAGCTTTCAAGCGTTTTCTCTATGATGGAGGCATTTCTTTCATGTACTCTTGTGTCCTGCTTTTGCTTGACTGGATTTTGAAGAAGTGTCATTGGTGGAAATTTCCAATTACTGAATTGCGGACTTGTATGTTCCTTAATATTGCCGCTCACAGGTGTTTCTGTACCAGCTACATTGCTAATGTACTTATCTCTTTTCTCCTCTACATCTTCTACGCCAACTTCTTCTTCTGTTCCATCCTCATCTCCTTCTATTACTATGTCGCCTCTTTCTTTCCTATTCTCATCCATATTGTCAAAAGGTTTGGAAAAAATGGAAGTTATTTGTTCAAGTTTTACTCCCGTGAACAAAGATATACCTACGATGTACAATATTATGAGCAAGATGAATTCAATGGGTTTACTCAAGATTTCTGTTAAGCTGAAATGTATTGCAGCACCAGCTTTTCCTCCAGCAATTTGATCTAGTGAATATATATATTCTTGAGGTAGCCAGAAAGAAAAGAAAACAGTTGAAGTTATTGAAAGAATGATTAAGCCGAGCAAAATCTTGTTTGCATTAGGTATATTTATTTTCAAAATCAATCTTAATGCAACAAAACATATCGTAAGTCCCCAAAGTATCGATGCATATCCAAAATATTGTAGAATGTATTCTAGTAAAGTAGCCTTTAGAAAAGGTGATACAGTTGTAGCTACTCCAAGTAGCATTAAAATGAGACCAAATACAATTTTCGTTTCATTGCTTTTTATTGTCAAATCCTTCTTTTTTTTCTTTCTTCCTCTTGGCACTTTTAGTAGGTGATTAAGTTAGGTATTGATTTTTACGAAAGTATATTATAATATAACACATTAGTATATATTACTACCATAACTGGGTGTACTTAGAGAAAACAACAATTGTTGTTGACATAGCCTTTAGATTGTGTTAATATCTTCCATATTTTGATTCTGTTTTTTACCAATAACGTGAAATTAATGTATTAAAGCGATATTTTGAGCAAGCAAAGTTTGCTGGAATATTTTTTTGGTAAATTTTATTTTATTTTGAGTATCTCTAGACTTAGATATGCATACCAAAAAACCCCAAAGTAATTCTGCAGGGAGAATTAACTTAGGACTTTTCGAAGGAAAGGTTGAATATCCTGATTTAATTGAAGCGCAGAAGAATTCTTTTAAATGGTTTCTTGAGAATGGCTTGCAAAAGCTCTTTTCAGAGATCAGCCCAATCAAGGATACTATGGAAAGAATGTGGACTTTGCATTTCAAAGAATTTCGTTTCGGTGAACCACATAGAAAATGTGAAGAAGCAGTAAAAAAGAGTCTTTCCTATGAAATACCTGTTTATGCTACAGTCCAGCTTTTGAACAACAAAACAGGTGAGATTAAACAGCAAGAGGTTTTTATTGCAGATTTACCAATAATGACTGGTGATGGATCTTTTGTAATTAATGGTGTTAGAAGAGTTGTTGTTCATCAAATTGTCCGAGGAGAAGGAGTTTTGTTCGAAGAATTTGAAACTACTCCAATTAGAACTACTTACGCCGCTAGATTAATGCCTGAAACAGGACCTTGGTATATGTTCGAGGTAAACAAGCACGACGTTATTTCAACAAGACTTATCGCTAAAAGGCACAGGGTTTTGCTGACAGAACTTTTGAGAATTCTTGGTTACGAAACAGATGAGGAAATTCGCGAACTTTTCAAGGATGTTGATAACAATGAAGAGCACAAATATATTGAGGCTACTTTGGCTAGAGATTTTACTCGAAACAAGGAAGAAGCAATTAATACGGTTTACAACAAGCTTAGACCTGATGAAACAGTTACTTTGGAAAGTGCAGAAAAATTTATTAAAAATCTTTTCTTTAACAACAGAAAATTTGATTTAGGTAGAATAGGTAGATATCAGTTAAACAGAAAATTAGGAACAACATATTCATTGGATGGAGAAGAATGCAAGCTTCATGTCAATGACATCATACTCATAGTTAAGAAATTAATTAATGTGAATAATGGTGTCGAGGAACCTGATGACATTGATCATTTGGCAAACAGGAGAATTAGAAGTGTTGGTGAAGTGCTTGTTGATCAATTGAGAATGAGTGTCAGAAGATTAGAAAAGAATATTCGTGACAAAATGAGTATGTATGGTGAAGATACGAAATTAACTCCTTCAATGTTGATTAGTACTAGGCCATTAATAGCTGCAGTTAATACATTTTTTGGTAGTAATCAGCTTTCTTCATTCATGGACCAATACAATATATTGTCTGAATTAGAAAACAAGAGGAAAATTACGGCAGCAGGTCCAGGAGGATTGGTTAAAGAAAGAGCAACTTTCTCTGTTAGAGAGGTTCACTCATCTCAATATGCAAGATTTGACCCTGTAACGA
>CAZELS010000005.1:0-9676 GCA_964513165.1 uncultured Candidatus Saccharibacteria bacterium | reverse complement strand
ACGGAGGCGATAAAAGCTGGTAGAGCGTACCAAAAATACAAAGGTCCCATCTTGGCTATACTGTTAAACGTTTCAGGAAGGTGATATGTGTAAACAATCATATAGTCGGTCGTCCACATAAAGAAACCAATGACTGCCATATATACTGCAGTGAGGATGAAAAATATTCTGAATTTTTTCTTAAGCGTTTTTGGAAAAACTCTCGCAAACAATATGAGGCCGAGGATAATACCATAGGCCATTGTGTAGACAATTTTAAGCCAAGTCGTTGTATCTAAAATTATTGGATTTGAATAGAAAAAGATTGATAGAGACCAACACCCAAGAAAAAAGACGGAGAGGAAATAGTATCTTTTTACTCTATTTTTGAAATCAGAAGCAAGTACAAAGAAACCTAACGCTAATTGCGCTATGCCAGAGAGCAGATTTATGAGACCAATAATGTCAGTCATCTCTATTTCTTAAGAATAAAAGCACAATTAGTGATGTACAATGGACACTCTGGACGTCCTTCTAATTCTTCCCAAGAATCCAGTGATATTACTTTTAATAACTTCTTTACCAAATATGACGGATAGACATCTTCTCGGTATTCTTCAATCACTTCTGTAGTAATCCTTATTGACTTAAGCATTTGTAAAATATATTTAAGCTTTAATTTTGAAAAAAGGTAGTGATTCCAATTGTAAAACAAAAACGATTCTTTGTTGTTTACTTTAACAAGCTTTTTTACTTCTTTCCCTGGAAAATATTTTGAATTACTTACCAAGCTCTTTCCATATTTGTATTCCTTGAACCTTTTTGGCAATCTAGGAAACATCGAGCAAAAAAGAAGGTGTAGAATATCTAATTTGACTGTATACAAAGGATCCAGAGAATCTGCTACAAAAACTGCATTTTTCTTACCTTTGTCACTCATCGCTAAAAGTAGATTCTTGTATTCATCTTCAGAAAGATATGCAGTACCATGACTTGAAAAAAATCCATCGAAATAGTTGGCTGGGTGTTTTTTTGTAAATTCTACAAAATCATCAATTACAAGTGTAACACTATTCTCTTTGTTCTCAACATCTTCCAAATTTCTTCCCTTCACTTCAGTTTGCCAAGGAATTTGATAGTAATCTAATGAGTTTTGTGTAGCAACAATAGCATGTGGAGAGATATCAACCGTAATCAATTCAACTTTTTTGTTAGGAAATTTTTTCTTCAATTCATTTCTAAGCATAAGGGTAGACCAACCAGAACCTGGTCCATATTCTAAAACTCTGACAATATCATCCTTTCCTTCAATATTTTTTACACAAAATCGGATATCGTTTAAAGCAGTCTTCAAAGAAGTAGGATTCAATCCCTTTCCAAACATTCGGACAATTTCATATTCATCCCATCTTTCAATTTCTTTTACACCCCCACTCTTCTTTGACACTTCGGCATAATATTCTTCGCATTTTTGCAAAAACAAATTTTTGTGATTAACATTTACCAAAGGAATTCCTGGAGCAATCTTTGCATACACTTCTTCCAAAACTGTATCCCTTTTGTCTAACCAAAATTCCTGTTTTTCAGTACTACTTGAAATATGGACTAAGGATTTCATAAAAAAATTTTTATGATTTTAAATATTTCCCCATTCTATAGTATTAAATCTGAAAAAACAACAAATGTCAGTCTCTAGCTTCTTTCAAAAGCCTCAGTAGCAAATCCCTGTCTTCACCAGTTGATACATAAGGTCTCATATCATCTCCGTAAAGAGTAGTACTGATTCTTGATTGCAAAATTTCATTTTTGTAAACATAGTGTGTCAAAATCATACCCTGCCTTGTACCAATCCACTGAATTTGATCAAAGAAAAGATTTCCAGTCCCATAGAAAATGGTTTTACCATTGTAAATCTCATAGGTTTGTGGCTGATGTGCTTGTGAACCAACTACAATATCTGCACCATAGTCAATTGCTCTACGAAAAACTGCTTTTTGATCTGGAGATGAAAGAGGTTTGTAACAAATCGGATAGATTACATCTGATGGTGGATATGAATAGCATTCTTGAAATTGAAATGTAACAATAACTTGAGCTCCTTGCTCCTTTGCCTCTGCAATATCGCTTTCCATTTTTTCAAATGAAAAAGAATTTGCACCAGCCCTGTTCTCACCAGCAAGGTTTGTAACATAATTGTAAATCGTATCGTAGTAGTTGTATCCAAGAAATGCAATCTTTGAATCCTTTACTTCTTTGTAAAGAATTTCTGCAGCATCTTCCGTGTTCAAACCGCCACCATAGTAATCCCAACCCCTCTCTTTGTACATTTCAATTGTATCTGCATTGTATTGAGAACCAAAATCATTGTTGTGATTTCCTGTTAATTCAATGACATTAATACCAGATTTTTCAAGAGTTTCAATATATTTCGGATGAGAACAAAATCTCATACTACTTTCTGGAGAACAACCTGGAACAAAAGAAACTTCATTTGATGTATGGACAATATCAGCGTTTCCCAAAAATTCACCTATGAGTTGTGCAGGATATGCATTGTCTCCAGACCTTTCTATCTTCACTGCAAGGTTTCTACTAATAGCTGTTACACCGGACATATTTATCTTTGCAATATTTTCTAATTCGGGTGTTGCTTCATATATATTTTCTACATTGTTTTTTACAACATCTGCAAGAAATCGAGGTGCAGAATTAATATCAACACCAATTTTGAAAGGTATACCTCCTTCTTTGTCATCCAGGAAATATTTACCTTCAAAATTTACAATTTGAAATTGATTGTTTAATTCAGAAAAGCTTACAATTCCCAAAGCATCACTTTCGTTGTTTTCCAAATATGAAAGAATGTTACTTTTTTCAACAATTTCGATGTCATCATCTAAGTAATTTTGCAAAACAGCCTCTACAAATTTACCCCTACCTTCATTTACAACAATCTCTCTTTGCAAAATATCATTTTTTTCAAATGCGTTTTCAATCCAATAGAGGTGGCCAACTGGAATTAAGTAATCTTGTATAAAAAAGTTCTCTCCGTCAACTAAAGCAATTTCAATATCTCCATCCTCTTCAACAAAAGAAAATCTTTTTTTGCCTTCATGCTCTACTTTTTCAAGTTCATTTTGAATATCTGCTTTTAAATCCACAGGTATTTCTTCAGCAAAAGAGAGGGAGAATGTATCATATCTAATTTCCATCTCATTCAAAGTTATTATGATACTACGAAAGCTAAAACCAAAAAATATTTTAGCTATGAAGAATGAAATTAGAAGAATTAGTATTATGAAAAAGAAAATTTTTCCAAAAGATTTTTTTTTAAGCCCTCTACTTTCAAAAGCATAGGTATTGTTCGAACCCATTGAAAGATTTATTATTCTTTTTGAAGTTGGCATATTTACTTAACTATTTCTTAGCTTTTTCTTCTGGTTTTTTTACTTCTGTTTTTTTAACTTCTACCTTTTTTGCTTTACCTTTTTTATGCTTAAGAAAATATGTTAATGCAGCAAGAAGCACTATGATTGCTACTAAAATTCCGCCAACCATTAATACAGATTCAGGACTAACAGCATTTGAAGTATCCAAATCTACAACTCCACCCTGAGTAGTTTCTTCTCTAACGTCATCTCCATTGAGGATAATGACGTTTTCTTCATCAACAACATTCTCCTCTATCTCAGCATCTGCATTCTCTACAACAGGCTCATCACCTCCACCGACTATGACTCCTAGAAGATTTGGTTGATTAATATCCAAGAAAAGCATTTCGTTGTCTATACCTAAAGTCCTGGTAATATCCTTACCACACGAGTCAGCTTTCAAAAAATCCATTTCATTCAAGGTACTGGTTATATCAAATACCATATCCTGAAAAGCAACGTAACAATCTTCAGTATTGTTGTGCCCAGAGATATCATTAATTGATCTAAATTCTTGCATAAAAAATATCAAAAAAAATTATATACTCAACCTCCATTGTACATACGTATGAGGAGAAAATGCAAGTTCTTTTTGAAAAATGAAATTTTGGTGGTGAGTGTGCAGGGACTCGAACCCTGAACCTAGCGGTTAAGAGCCGCTTGCTCTACCGATTGAGCTACACACCCATTCAATCATCGCATAATAGCACGATTTTTAACAATATTCAATAGTTTTTACTTTGAAATTTTTCCAACAATCAAATTCTTTTTAATCAACAAAGGTTTTTTCAAAGGAGCTTCAAAGTACAAATCTTTTTCTTGCAAATTCTTAATCTCATATCCAGGACTCAATACTTCCAACCTGTATATCCCTCCAGGAACCAGCAATGTATATTGCCCTCTTTCATTTGAAATTCTTTTTGTAACAATCTTTTCAAACTCCATCTCTCTCAAAGCAAGTACTAAACCATTAAGTAAATTACCATCTTCATCCTTCACAATACCAAAATGCTCTTTCTTTCTAGTACCATAGCTCAAAGCAAGATTGAATGTCAGAAGAGGTAAGTAAAGAAGAAGAATGACAAAGTTGAAAGTTTCCGGAACACGAATGTATACAAAGAGAGCTATGAGGAAGCCTAAGAAAAGTAAACCTCTTTGAAATTCCTTCATGAACCTAGTAATTCTGTTGATTAAAAGAACTTTTGCATAGTTGGCTTGATTTACATCAATTGGATCCAAAGGTATTGCATACTGCACATTGGAATCTTTCTCAACTTTAAACATTTCTCCCTTGTAAATATTTTCAAGAGGGTAATCTGTATTTCCAGAAATTAATTTACTTGGGAATGAATATTCTGTAGAGGTAACTTTAATTGTGTATTCACCTTCCTCAAGCGCTGCAAAAAACACTCCATATACATTAGTTACTGTTGAAAAAACAACTTTCTTCCCCTCATATATTCTCACAATAGCTCTGTTCACTGGTTCTTTGCTTAGAGCATCGTAGACGTAGCCGTAAGGAAGAACTTTCCTTCTTCTTCTAAAAAACCCAAATAGGCCTACAAACACTTGCCCAACATAGTAAAAGGAACCGGGATTTGCAAAAAAGGAAAAAATCGTCAAAGGCGTCACCGTAGAAACCAACCCTACTGATGTTAAACTAACTCTTCGAGTATCAACTTCCAAATCTTGGATGTAAACTACAAAATCCTCGACTGTTTGACCAACTCTTTCAACAACTGGCGATGTTTGTAGTCTCGTGGCTGTTGTTTCTTCCTTCGTTGGTTCTAATACAACAACCTTCTCAAGTGGAAAATCTTTGTCATTGCAAAGAGATCCTTGATTGCCAACAATATCACTGGCTTCAAAACAATAGCTGAATCTGTATCCACCATCACTACGTCTGAAATTCCTAAGCTCACTTCCTTCAATGGTAATGTAATGGAAATTTCCTGACGAACTTAATATTCCACAGGATTTGTATTCTCCTCCTCCTTCCTTACATTTGAAAAGTACAGAGCTTACACCAGAAAGATCTGTAACCAAAAAAGTCCCTTGTATTTTTTCAACTCCTCCAACCGAAACAAGTTTGAAGTCCAATTCATTAATTTGTGGAGCCTCATTGTCCTGTATACTCGACACTACATTTGAATATGCGCTTTCAATCCCAGCAACATTTCGAACTTTCCCTCTGTAAAAGTAACCCTGCCCATGCCTTAGTGAACCAAATGTAAAATTGTTGCTGTTAATCCAACCAGAGTTGCCTGAAACAATTGAAAAATTTGAATCTGAAGAATACTCTACTAAATATTCATAGCTACCCACAAGTAAGTTCCAAGAGATGTTGCGTGTCAGACCCTTAGAATACATTGGTAGGGAATTCAACGTTATTGTCGGAACATTAATCACCTGCAACCAATCATGTGCATCTATGATGAATTCAATTGGTATGGTTGTGTCCTTTGCTGTGACCTTAACAATACCAAGCTCAAATCCACGAATTCTACCTTGAGTGACTCCATTAGCATCCGTTAAAGGTGGTTGTTCAATCTGCCAATTGGTCATATCTGAACGATCAATCATCAAAACGATTTGTCTTCCAGGAAGTGGATTACCTCCAGAATCAGTCACAGTTACACGCACATTAGACCAAATACCTTTCTCAACGGTTGGGTCCAAAACTTCAATAACTCCAGAAGGTTGCTCTGCCTGTATACTGGAAACAATGTTTGAATAGATGCTTTCGAAGTTGGCAACATTTCTGACTTTTCCTCTATAGTAATATGCGTTTCCATATGCAAGACCAGTAAATGTATGATTGTTCCCCGTTATCCAACCAGAATTTTTAAATATGACATTGAAAGTTGGACTCAAAGAACACTCTATGTAGTATTGATATCCTGGACCCAGTGAAGTCCAATTAATTTCACGAGACAGTCCACTAGAATACATTGGCAATGGTTGCAATGTTATTGGTGGGACAGCAGTAACATTTAACCAACCAAAGGCTCGCAGAATGATATCTTGAGAAAAAGTCTCATCTTTAGCTGTAATTTTTACAAGACCAGTTACTAAACCCCTAACTCTACCTTCAGTAACACCATTTACATTTGTAAGCAAAGTTGGTTGCTCAATTTCCCAATTAGTTAAATCCGGCAAATCAATCCCAAGCACAACTGCCCGTCCTTGAATTGGATTTCCTTGAGAATCTAAAATTCGTACACGAATCCTTGACCAAATACCCTTCTCAACCGTAGCATCCAAAACCTGAAGAGTTGAAAAGTTGTCATCATTAACAAATGCATTTAATTGTAAACTATCAGTACCCATCAAATTAACACCAAATGTCATAGAGTCTACCTGAACTCCCCTTACTAATTGTACAGTCAAATTATTTACACCCGCAGTTGGTCCAGTAGCAAGACCAGGATTAGAATGAATTCTAACTCCATACGACACCCCTCCTGTCAAACCACCAATACTACTTATGACAATACGATCAGAAGAATCCATACCAATACCCTGGTAGCACTTTGCCGTTATGGATCCTGGAAGAGGTAAATCGATATCCCAACTCCCACTATCTATTGTAGAAGAACTAACTCCAGTTACATCTAAATTCAAGTCATTTTGCCTACACCAGTCTCCATCATCGATATCTGGGAAAGAAAGTGTTAATTCACTTCCTGCTGCAAAATTTCGATTTGGAGTAATCAACAAAATCATTTCAACACCAGTCACATTTGTTTGCATCCTGCTGAGGAGTAAATAGCTGGGATTTAAATCTAGTGCAAATACATTTTTCGGCAAGAAAGCCATCAAAAGAAAAACTATTACAATTGGCAGTAGAAAGAATTTTTTCATCAAAAATCTAATCAAATATTTTTCGTATATAGTTATCAATCGATATGGTCAACTTGTTAGAAAGATAGTCAATCTTGTCCACCTCTATCAAATCCATACCTTGATTAATATCAATATTACCATAGCATTTCTTACAGAAAATCTCAAAATTTACCAAATTAATATATGCAATCTCATCAGTCTTTTCGCATTTTGTACAACTACTGTATGAAAGAAGGCCCATGTTTTTCAAAAAGACAAGACGAAACTTGTTTACATCGGAGTCTTTGAAACCATTCTTAACAACAAACAGAAGTTTTTCATAGAAATCATATGAGGTATCGTCCTCTTCAACAAATTTGTTAAAAAGAGAAAGCACTCTCTCAATCCCTTTCAAATTTACAGATGAATATTCCGGAGCAAAAACACTCTTCGACTCTATCAACACACCCATACCACGATTACGGTAGAAGCTAATACTGCTAACAGAAAGAGTTTGTGTATTTCCCCTGTTCTTACTGTCAATCTTACGTATACCTTTTGCAAGTAACGGAAATTTACCAAAATTCTTTCCCACAACAGTAAGAATTTTGTCTGCTTCACGATAGTTGACTGATTTGATAATGATGACTTTGTCTTTTAATACGGGCATTCTACTCACAAACCCCATACCTTGTAAGAACAATGTAAGGAGTTTTTAACAAAATTAATATATACAAAATTATACCCCTTTTCTTACTGTACTCATAATCGTAGCCTATGCGTTCGGATATTGAGAGAAGGTTCCTTCCAGATATTTGCCAAAGACCTGTAATTCCAGGTTTCACTTTCAAAACATCCCCGATCTTTTCATCGAACTCTTTAAACTCCCTGCTGTATTCTACAATCTCTTCATCAAAATATGCCCTGGGTCCAACCAAACTCATATCACCTTTGAGGACATTCAGAAACTGAGGTAATTCATCCATATCAAGACGGCGAATGATTTTACCAATTGGAGTAATACGGATATCGTCTTTGATTTTCAACTTTCCTCTGTTCTCCCTCTGCATCTGTTTCAAGTTTTTAAACTGAGGATTCTCATTCAAAAGCTCATGAGCATTAGGAATCATTGTCCGAAATTTGTACATGAAAAACTTTTTTCCATTCTTACCAATACGCCAATGATTTTCTGCAAAAACAGAATTTTGCAAATCACTCACCTTTATACAAACACTAATTAACAAAATCAAAGGGGAAGAAAGTATTAGAAAAAAAATTGCAAAGAAAATATCAAAAATTCTAAAAAGTATTTCCCCTTTATTCAACATCACCCACAATTTCATGTATTAAATACACCAGCTTTTTCTCAAAAGCATCAAAAGAAAAACTCTCTGCTTGTTCCCTGCATGCTTTAGCATCAAATCTGTATTCATTCCACTTCATTAATTCTTCCTTCAAAGACTCCACGGTATATTCATGAAAGAATTTTCCCGTAATACCATCCAAGATCGTTTCCAAAACACCACCTCCTGCAAAAGCAAGCACAGGACATCCTGCTGCATTAGCCTCTATTGGGACAATTCCAAAATCTTCATCCTTGACCGGAAAAATCAATGCCTTACATTTGTAAAGTAATTCAGCTTTTTGTTCTTGATCAACAAAACCAACAAATTCTACAAGATCTTGAGCATTTAAATCTTCAACTAGTTTCTTCAACTTTTTTAAATATGCTCCATCACCAGCAATTTTCAATTTTTTCTGTGCTTGAATACAAGACCTAACCATCAAATCAACTCCTTTGTATTTTTCCACCCTTCCTAAATACAAAAACCAATCCTCCCTACTTTCGTAATCAGAATTCAAATTGATATATTCAATATCAACTGGTGGGTAAAGAACTTTTGGATTTAAACCGTAGAAAGTTTCAATCCTTCTACCAACCTCTTTAGAATTCCCTGCAATCATATCAGCAAATCTAGCAGAATTTCTGTCCCATCTTCTCCATACTGCATGAAGTACTGGCTGAAAAAAAGAATATACTTTGTAAGCTAAACTACCATGCCCTCTACCAGATCTTGTTTGCATCCACAAATATCTTGGTGGAGTCATACAGTAAAGAAAGTGTTTTGTTTTTCCAGGAGTACGAACAAATTTTGAAAAGGCAGAAGAAATGGAAATAACCAAATCATATTTTCTGAAATTGAAAAGTTTGAAAGCTAAAGGATAGAGGGAGAAATATATTTCTCGAAGTTTTTTTTCAAAAGGCATCCTTTGAACAAAAGAAGCTCTTACTTCTTTTTCAGGAAAATATTTTTCAACAATATGCTTTTCATAAATCGATGTATATATTGTTGAATGTGGAAAAACTTTTTGCAAAGCAAGAATGATATCCTGAGAACCACCCCAACACTGCATTTCATCAGATACTATCGCAACCTTAA
>CAZELS010000004.1:0-4112 GCA_964513165.1 uncultured Candidatus Saccharibacteria bacterium | reverse complement strand
ACTTTTCCTGAAGTAGGTTGATATATTTGAGCAATGATTTTCAAGAGAGTTGATTTACCAGAACCATTCCTACCCATAATTCCTACAAATTCTCCTTTTTGAACATCAAGATTGATATTTTTCAAAACTTCAAACACATCCCCTCTTGGTTTAAACCTTCTGACAGGATTTGTCGCATATTCAACAAGCGTATCATTCTTCTCATGTGGAAGGAAAAATGATTTACTAACTTTTCTTAATTGTACAACTGGTTTTTCATCCATTAGAAATATTCCGCTATTTTAGATACACGTCTAGTAAAAAAGAGCCTACCTAGAACTACTACTAATACTGATATCAAAAAGATCAAACCTATCCACAAGAAATCATCAAACACCACTGTACTACCTGTGATTAAACCCTTACGAGCATATGTAACAATCAAAGTTAAAGGATTAAGTATTATGATATTTCTCAATCTCTCAGGTAACATTTCTAAGGTATAGTAGACGGGAGTCATCCAAAAGATTAATTGCAAAAGAACAACTGTAAGATTATGAATATCTCGCAATTTAATAAAGATTACACTTAGGAAAAGTCCAAGACCCATTACGAGAAAGAATATACTTGCTACACAAACCATGAAGAGTAATGCTCCTACAAGAGTTACATCAATTGGTGTAAAAATACTGAATATGAAAAACACTATCATATTGATACAGAAATCAATTAACGAAATACTGACTGCAGAAAATACAACAACCTCTCTTGGGAAATTTATCTTTAATATGATCCCCGCTTTTGACATCAAAGAACTTAAGCCCATCATTATGCCATCACTGAAAAACGTCATGATTATAATACCGAGGAGTAATCCCATTTTGTAATTTTCATCCAATGTGAAAATGTTTGACCAAACAACGTAGATAACACTGAAAATTGCAAGAGGCTTTAATATAATCCAGACAATGCCAAGATATGAATTCTTGTACCGTAGCTTAAAATCGGTTGTAACAAACTGCCAAAGCAGTTCAAAATAGTTAATCATAATTCGTCCATTATAATGGGAATTATTTTTTTAAGCAATTCATTTGTTTTTAATTTCCAACCCTACTTTTGCAAAAAGTCCAAGACTTCTGTGAATGTTTCAAAAGGATATGCTCCTGGAATGATGTATCCATCTACATAACCATCCTCTGAAATTGTTCCTACTACAAAACTAGGTACACCCTGAACACCAGCTGTTTGAGCTAAATTAGAATGTCCATTTATTAAATCTTCAAATTTTCTTGCTTCATAGCACTCTTTTAACTTCCCTTCATTAATATTCAAACCATCCACAGCACTTGCCAATTCAGAATATTCTTCTGTCTCAAGATCGTAAGCAATTTTTCTGTAATCCATATATTTCTCAATACCTTCATTTTCAAAAATACACCTTCCTGCAATAGACAAACTCAATGAAATTGGAGGATAGAGAGCAACCTCTTTGTATATATAAACTAAATCACCACCATCTATATATGTAGATCTAATTAATGGTAATGTACCTGCAGAATGATCCTGACAATATGGACATTGATAGTCACTAAATTCAACAATTGCGTATTTAGCATTTTCTAAATCTCCAAGATAAATTATGTTATCCAAATCAACACTTACACTACTTGGTACAATGCTAGGATCAGAAAACTGTGCAGGCTGTTCTGTAGAAGTATCATTATCTTTTTGCACATCATTACTATCTCTAGATGATAGAAAGATTACTAAAGCAATTATTATACCAGCAAGAACAATAGCGCCTGGTACTAGAAATGTTGACAGATTGACTTCAACATAGTTGTTTTTTGCTTTTTCAGCCATTTTAAAATTCAAAAAAATTATATATCGACAGTTTATAGGCCTAAGACTTAGATGTCAATTGCGAAGTACAATGGGGGCATCTTGTCGCTTTCTCATGTACTTCTTGCAAACAAAACTTACACTTTCTAGAGACCTTTTTCTCTTCCTTAACCTCATTCTTCACATACAACCTATTCATTTGTTTAATAACAATGAATATAACTACAGCAATTATTAAAAAATTGATAACTGAATTCACAAGCTCGCCATACTTCAAGATAACATCTCCTGCAGCCTCTGCTTCAACAAGAGTTCTCCCTGGATCCCCAGTAAGATTCCAATACAAACTCGTAAAATCGATCTTACCTGTAATTAAACCAAGTGGAGGCATAATGATACCTTTCACAAGAATATCAACGATATCCTTAAATGCAGCTCCGATGACAACACCAATTGCAAGTTCAATGGCATTACCTTTAATGGCAAAATCTTTAAATTCTTTAATGATTCTTCGATATCTACTTATGCCCCAATTATACCAAATTGTTTACAAATAGAGAGTATCCAGTTAATATGTAATGATGAAAATCAGAAAAAACTATGCCTTAATATTTTGTATCTTTGTTGTTGGAGGAATAATCCTTCTAAATTTGTTCGAATTCTTGAGTTGGCAAACTTGGAAATTAGGAAGTATTTTTTTAGGTAGTATCTTTATCCTAAACATCCTTTGGAAATACCTACATAAAAAATACATCGCTCATTTGATCATTCAATTTTTGATTTTCATAATTACATTGATATTACTCATCTATTCTCTCTACGTTTACAAAAATCCCTATGTCTTAGAAACACAAGATCAACATCTCAGTGAATTTGAACTTTTTAGTAAATATACACACTTAAGATCTGATAGCTATCCAAACCTTGTTACAAAAAAACTTGATGCTGAGTTAGATTTCGGTGAATACACAATTACAGATGAAAAGAGTCAAGAATTTCATTTTAAAATGCATCCATCAAAACAAGATGTGAAAAATGCCTACATTACATACCAAGCCACAGACAAAAAACTAGAAATTTCATTTAAACCTTTTAGACACAATGCACATTTCTTGGATCAATTTTTCAGTAGAAAGCCATCACTTTTGTTAGGAACTCCATATATGAATTTGGATATAGATTTGAAAGTTGATACCAACGCTGAACTAGAGATGATTCTAAAAGAGCACAAAGTAGAAAATTTTGTTGGACTTTTTAAGGGAGGTAATACAAGGATAGAGTTTTCTAAAGATTCTGCACCTACTCAAAAATTCGATATAACAGTTAGAGGAGGACATTTGGAACTTCTCTTACCAAAAGAGAAGAACTTTTCGATATCCTACCTAATCAGAGATGGCGAGCTGTTAATTGAGGGATTTGAACTCGAAGAGAAAGGTAAATATGACATAATTTCTGAATCAACAGAGAAAGAAACTGAAATTGAAATCTTTATGGAATCTGGTAGTTTGTTAATAAATACTCACTAGCACACCTGCAAAGAGTGTCAAAATAATATCAGACACAAAGAAGATTGATACAATTTTTTTCTTGTTAGTTGTAAAAAATCTCTTCATCTACATTCTCAAAAAAATTACTTCCAAAAGTGTATTCCCCATTTCTACATAGGTCCATACCTGCAACTTCTTGATTTTTAAATATATTTTTGTCAAAAAGTATGTTTGAATTTCTTGCCTTAATTGCATATTGCCCTCCATTTATGACTTTACCTAGAATCTCACCTTCCGAATCATAAATTTCAATAGCTATGTTACTAGCTTCAATATTGTTTTGATCAGCATATATGAAGCTATCTCCTACAAAAATTGCAGTTTTGACATTACGAAATGAATTTGAAGTAATATTAACTCTTGAATTTTCCATAACGACAATAGCTTTATCCAAGTTTGTGAAAAAATTTACTTCAATACTCACTACAGGAGATTCACTAAAACCAATACCTACTCCTCGTCCATTAACATTACTTATCTTAAAATTCTTTATCTGATTTTCCCCATTAGCAACTATGACTACATCCTTGTATCCTTGTATTTCAGCTTCTCCATATTCTTCAGAAATCAAACAAACCTTTGGTTGTAAAACAAGATTCTCATTGTAAATACCTGGAGCAACATAAATGATTGTATCTTCAACGGAAGCATCGATAGCTTCTTGTATAGATGGATAGTCTTCAGGTACATTCAATATTCTACTGCTCTCAGGGCATTCATATGAATGAGGATTTTGTTCACCTA
>CAZELS010000003.1:0-2881 GCA_964513165.1 uncultured Candidatus Saccharibacteria bacterium | reverse complement strand
ATCATTTATTTCATTTTTTATATATTTAATTTGTTCTAGATTATTTTTTTTTGTTTCATTATTGTTTATATTCATTTTAAAAAAAACCTTAAGTGTTTAGTTGCTTCCAGAAAAAACAGTTATTACATTTCCACTTTTACTACTAGTAACAACTGTTATATTATTTATTTTATCATAATGTTGTAGTCTTCCTACTATTTTGTCAGGAGTTACTTTTCCATTTTGTATTATATTTTCTATAATCATTGGAGTTATCCCTCTTTCGTTTATTCTTTTAATGGCATGTGCGGAATATTCTCGATTGTATATTTTTGTTACTTTAAAATTAAGTAAGGAATTAATTGTTGGTCTTTGTCCTCTTCTTCCTACTGGCATTGATGGATGAGAAAATTGAGGATTGCATTCTAAAGTTTGTTCAATTTCTTTTACTACCTGACCAAAGGTTTTACCTTCTTCTGTAATTAATTGTGGGTTATCTTCTACGATGCCAAAAACTTTTCTTGCAAACTTTCTTGGTTTTCTAGCCACAAATCTTGCAACTTTATATCCTTCTGCCAAAGCTGTGCGAAAGGGTGAAAGCCCTCTATGTAAAACATGATTTAACCTTTGAACCCCACTAAGGTTTTTTAAAGAATCAATTGCGTTAAAAACTCTATTTGTAAGCGCCAGCTCTGCATCATGTATAGTGCGAAGATTTCGTGTAAATGTTGCAAATTTAGTGGCTTGAGAAAATACTGCATCAGGAATTGCGAAATCGAAAAAAAATCGAAAACATCCCTCTAGGATTTCGTCAGCAGAACTTGAAGCTATCAATTCTTTAAATTCCCGATTTCTTCTAGATAATTCTACTCGAAGAGCTTCAGGATCATTCAACATCATTTCTTGCATTCTATACATATCAAATGATGCACAAGTCAATGCTTTAACAGCTTCTTTTGCGGTAACGATTGGATGAGCCAAAGTATTAATAAGACCATCAATACTGCCAGTCAACCCCCTTTCCCCTGCTTTCATTACTCTTTGTACTGTGTCTAGCACTTCAGATGATCTTATAGCCGAATGAACTAAATTTTCAGCAAAATTTGCAAAAACTTGTGCTTCGTAGATCTTGCACTCTCTTAGTAAGGAGTGAGCAAGATCAAGAGCAGAAGCTAAAGTACCGTCAAGACTCTGTACATAACTTACTGCTTCTTCTGGCCAGACAATACCTCCGGCTGTGGTTGGAGCAGTAATTTGATTACAAAAATTTTGTGCATTTTCAGCTATGCCCGCAATTCTACTTTCCATTTCTGGAATTGTTGGAAGTAATGATTCTTCTGTATCAAGATAAGTTCCTTCATCTCCTGTTTCAGCTTCTGTATAATAGTCTGAGGGAAGGGGCATTCCTGGTGGATATGAAGTTTGAGCGGATGATGGAGTTTCATCTCTATTAATTGTGGGCGTGTCTGTATGATGTGATCTTCTTATAGGTGCATCTGTATAGTGAGTCCGTCTCATTGGGGTATCTGTATGGTGAGAATGTCTCATGGGTGTATCTGTATAATGCAACCTATTTCCGTGATGATTTCCCGTGCTTGTGCGATGAACTGGACCTGTTTGTGATGTCGGTAAAGAAATTAAATCGCTTGATTATGGTGGATTAAATAATAAGTCAGCGCACGTATAGGCACTGCTAGCAATGGCTCTAATACAAGCTCTTTTAGCAGCAGTTGGAATAATATCTAATAAACTTCCATCTCTTTTTCTTTGTTGAGACTCGTTTTTTGTTTCATCGCTACCATTACCCTCATCGTCTTCAATTGTTTGAGGTTTTGTTCCCATTGTTTCTTCATTTGAATCTCCATCAAGATCAAATTCAGCTGTGGCCAAAGAGTCTATATCTCCTTCTTCTACTCGAAAAGTATCACTTTGGGTAGCTGGAATTTCTTCTTCGTGGTAGGGCTTTTTTGATGGTGTGGTTGCATCGTGTCCAACAGAAGTTCTATCGTCTCCGGGTCTTCTTTTTCGTGATGTTCGTTGAGGGTTTCCTCTTCTTGATTCATTTTTTCTTTCTTGAGGTTGTGTTGGGGTTGCAATTAATGGTTGATTTATTACAGAGACTCCTGCTTCTCGAGCTGCTTCAACGCTATCAATATTTTCCGATTCTTCTGTTTGTGTTGTAATTGGTCGATATTCCATTGTTGGGCCATTGAACATTGGGTGGTTGCATGTTAATAAAGATCTTGGTCTTAAGGAGAAGTCTTGAGTTTCTTGAGCAGAAGATTTTCGTTCTTCTCTCGTGTCGTCCGTTAAAAATACAGGAGTCATGGTATATTCATCTTCTGAAGTAGGTTCAAAACCAAAGAATTGCGATGTTGGTGGCATTGTTTCTGTTTGATCTAGTTGTGTAGTTGGGGGTGGAGTTAAAAAAGGGGTTTCATATTTTTCCTTTTTTCTCTTAAGTTCTAAACCAACTAACATTCTTTCTCCATTGCTCAAATTGATAATTTGTGGCTCTCCACCTTCTCGAAGTATTTTTCTGTGTAAATCTTGTGCTGCATTAATTTCTCTTTGATTTTGTTGGGCTTTTAGTAGTTTTTGATGTTCTACAAGTCTTTCTTCTATTTCTTGAGGAACTGTTACATAAATGGGCCTAGGTTGACGGGTTCTTGCAAAACTACATTGCACAGATAGTTGTCCACCGCTAGAAGGAGGTCCTGGAAGGCTGAGATGCAAAACATAGGGATTATGAGAAGAAGTAGAAAGATCCAATCTATAAGGATCATCCATTGAAAACAAATTATTGCTAAAAGCAAACAAAGTAGTGAATATAAAACCAATTATTTTGTTTTTTGATGACATAGATAACCTCTCATTTTTTTATTTGAATAAATTTTATTAA
>CAZELS010000002.1:0-5366 GCA_964513165.1 uncultured Candidatus Saccharibacteria bacterium | reverse complement strand
CTGGCCAAATATGTACCAATCCAGTAATGCATGGCTATGTCTAGTAGAAGACTAGACAGGATTAAGAACCAGAAAAGATTGAACTTTTTTAAATCCCAGAAAAGAAAGACCGTGAGGAGTAGAATGAGGCTAAAGAAGGAAAGATATTCAAAAACTAAAAACAAATACAAAAAAACAGGTAGAAGTAAAATGTAAAGTAGTATTTTCAATATTTGCATACTATTCCCCCCTTTCTACAAAAACATATTTCAGCGATGTATATTCCACAGGCAAGCTAACATTGGTACTTCTTAAAGTTGCCGTTGGATCCTGATCTATTGATACAACATTACCTAAGTAAAGAAATTTACCAACTTTACTGTCATTCAAAACAATTACATCTCCTTCTTTTAATTCTCCATGAGATTCGATATTTTCAATTTTCAATGAATTTGAATATCCAACAGCTATACCTGTTAAATATGTTTGAGGTTCAAAAGAAGTATCAACATCTTTGTCTAGAATCATAACTTTGAGAGAGCTTGCCCTACTTGTAGCAAGCCTAACTTTTGAAGTATGCTCTTGAACCTCTGCCAATATGCCAATGTAAAGATTACCCATAGAGACGACATCACCAACTGAAAGACCATCTTTCTGACCTTTGTTGATTAGCATAGATTCATTTCGCAAATTCAAATCTTGATACAAAACTTCAGCTAACAAAATATCTGTCCCTTCAACATCTAAACCAAGTTGTTGTTTTAAAGACGTATTCTCTTCCTTAAGAAGTACAAGCAAATTACTTTCCGATTCTAACTTCAAATATGCTTCCTTGATATCAAAGTAATCATTTCGCAAAACTTTTATTTCATGAAAAACTCCAAAAAAATTCTTTATGGATTTTGAAGAGTTTGAGGCTAATTCCTGCATGGGTTTAACCAAAACGCCTCCTGCATTTACAAAATGTTTTTCAATGTTTACAAAATGAAATACAAGAAAAAGCACTGAAAAAGAAATCAGAAGAATGAAAAAAAGTTTTGGACTTTGAAAGAATTCTTTCTCTTCAAACATCAAAAGATTTTCTAAATTAAACTATTTCGTCCCAACCTTTTTGGATACGATCAAGAAGTTCGATATGGTTAAGCATTTCTGCAGTACCTCTAGCGACAGTGGAAAGAGGCTCATCAACTATCTTTATTGGAATTCTTAATTTTTCTTCCCAAAGTTTGTTCAAATTTTTAATCAATGCTCCACCACCAGACAGATGTAATCCAGAGACTAGAATATCAGAGACTAATTCAGGAGGTGTTTCCTCTATTGCATCTTTAACAGCTTGTGTAATGATATCTATCGTAGGCATAATGGCTTCTCTAATCTCTATGCTTGAGATTTCGACAGACTTCGGTAAACCACTAAGTAAATCTCTACCTTGTAAATCAACAACTTTTTCATCATCAAGAGGAGCAGCCGAACCCAAGGCAATTTTGATATCTTCTGCAGTTCTTTCACCAATCAACATGTTGTATTTTTGTTTTGCATAGGAGACAATATCCTGATTCATCTCGTCACCACCAACCTTTATTGTTTTGTCAATTACTATATCTCCCAATGAAATTACCGCTATACCCGTAGTGCCTCCTCCAATATCAACAACCATATGTCCAGAAGCTTCTTCCACTGGCAAATCAGAACCTATCGCTGCAGCCATTGTTTCTTCAACAACAAAAACTTGTCTTGCACCTGCAGTTTTACAAGCATCCAAAACTGCTTGTCTTTCGACTTCAGTTACGGATGATGGTACACCAACTATGACTCGGGGACGTGGAATTTTAAAAAATTTTGGACATTGAATATGTGTCTTCTCAATGAGATAATGCAACATTGCTTGAGTAGTATCAAAATCAGAGATTACTCCATCTTGCAACGGCCTTATCGCTACAACATTTGCTGGAGTTCGTCCAATCATTTGTCTGGCCTCTTTTCCAACGGCAAGTACCTTTTTCGTTTTTTTGTTTATTGCAACAACTGAGGGTTCGGAAAGAATAATGCCTTTGCCACGCAAGTAAACAATTGTATTTACTGTGCCCAGATCTATTCCAATGTCATAAGTTATGAGTTCCCAAAAAGAGTTCAACATAACGGTATTTTAACACGAAATTGGGATTACTGCGAAGAAGGAAAATGTATTTACTTAACAACATTTTCAACCAAAAAATATCTACCTGCTTTTGCTCCATCTTTAATATCTAAATATTTTTGTTGTCTAAGCTTCTTGTAATATTTCATTGCAATGGACATTTTTACAACCTTACCAGATTCATCCTTCATCTTTACTTGTCGAATATTTGCCTTGAACAATCTATTCGTTCTAGGAGCTTTCATTCGCCAGGCTTCAGAATGATGGTGTTGAATCCTTTTACCAGCTACCACAGTTTTTCCAGAGAAATCACAAGTATTCGGCATACATTAAATCAATTGAATTTAAAAAGTCTAGATGATATTATCAAAAAGCATAAGATTTATCAAGCGAAAATGGGTTTTATTTATCAAACAATCATTTTTTTACCAGCTATCATCATAGCCTTAACAGTGCACGAATATGCACATGCATGGGTTGCATACAAGCTTGGTGATGATACTGCAAAGGCCAACGGTAGGCTTACATTTAATCCTCTAGCCCATTTGGATCCAATCGGAACACTTACATTGATAGTCTTTCGATTTGGCTGGGGAAAACCTGTTCCAATCAATGAATACAATTTCAAAAATCCAGTTGTTGGTACAGCCCTTTCTTCACTTGCAGGACCAATGTCAAATTTAATTATGGTAGGTATAGGGACAGGATTGTTTTACTTAACATTTGGATTGAATGAAATTCTTAGTCTTTTTGTAATATCTTTTGTCCTTATAAATATTGTGTTAATGTTTTTCAATCTTTTACCAATTCCACCATTAGATGGTCACAAAATCGTCAGAGCATTTTTACCCGAGAGCATTAGGTACTATTGGGAATCTTTAGAAAAATATTCCCCTTTCATATTAATTGGAGTAATCATTCTTCTTGTCTATACTGGAGCCCTAAGTACAATTATTTTTTCCATCCTTCGATTCCTAATACCAGAATCCATTTTTTACGTTTAAAAAACAAAATTTTAGAGTAAAAGTTTACCCTATCTTTCCACACATTTTTGTATCATAATATATGTGCCCTAGGAACAAAAAGGGGAAGTTATTTGGCTCTACACTCTTTTTTGGGAATCCAAAATCGTGTAGCCTCTTGGGGTTGCATTGAGGACACCCACCTATTTATAGGAGAGTTCCAAACGCTTCCTCGTTTCTGGGGTTTACTCTCTCTCCTGGACAATTACTCTCTTTTCTACTAAAATACACAGTTTTCACTTCACGTAAACATTTATGCAAGAAATTAAACAAGAAAAAATACGTAATATTGCAATCATTGCACATGTCGACCATGGTAAAACAACCTTGGTTGATGCCTTCCTGAAACAAGCAAATATTTTTAGAGAAAATGAAGAAGAGATGAGTCAAACTCAAATTCTTGATTCAGGAGATTTAGAAAAGGAAAAAGGTATAACAATTACGGCAAAAAATATATCCATAAGATATGGAGATTACAAAATAAATATTGTTGATACTCCAGGACATGCGGATTTTGGAGGAGAAGTAGAAAGAACTTTAAACATGGCTGAAGGATGCATCTTAGTTGTAGATGCACAGGAAGGACCAATGCCGCAGACCAAGTTTGTTCTTGCAAGAGCTATGGAATTAAATCTCAAACCAATTGTTGTTGTAAACAAGATTGACAAAAAGTACGCAAATATGAAGAAGACCTTAAACAAAATCTATGATCTCTTTCTAAACGTAGCTACAACAGATGATCAGCTTGAATTTCCAGTGTACTACGCAATTGCAAGAGATGGCATCATGTTTGTTGATGAGCCTGAAGGTTCATTAGAAAATCATCCAGAAGCAACAAATCTGTCGCCTTTGTTAGAAAAGATTGTGGAATATATTCCTGCTCCTTCAGGTGAAAAAGATCTACCTTTTCAACTTCAAATATGTTCTCTAGACTATGATTCCCATATGGGTAGATATCTAATTGGAAAGATTAAAAGAGGAAAACTTTCATTAAATCAAAAATTAATTGTTTGTGATGATGAAGGCACATACAATTCAGGTAATGTAAAGAAAATTTTGATAAAAGAAGGCCTTCTGTACAAAGAGGTATCAGAAGCAACAACAGGAGATATTGTAGCCATAGCTGGAATAGAAACAACTTCAATCAGTAAGACGCTATGTGATTTCCATCATCCAGAAGCACTGCCAGGTATAAAGATTTCACCTCCTTCAGTTAAAATAAAGCTTGAAGCAAATACATCTCCATTAGCAGGAAAAGACGGGAAATATGTAAGAGCCAAAGAATTGCAAGCACGATTAGAACAGGAAGCGGAAACAAATATTAGTTTGGATATTAAGAAGGCGGATGACAGTTCCTACTTCATTTCGGCAAGAGGAGAATTACAACTTTCAATTTTGATGGAGACAATGAGAAGAGAAGGTTTCGAATTTCAAGTAAAAAAGCCAGAGGTGATATTCAAAGAGATTGATGACAAAAAGCATGAACCTCTAGAAGAACTCATCATCGATATACCAGAGGAATACATCGGCATAGTGACTGAAGTAATGAGTAGCAGACGTGCAAAAATGATTAATATGGAAACAGACCAAGGAAATACCAGATTTACATATCATATTTTAACAAGGTTTCTTTTTGGATTAAGAAATGAATTGCTAAACTTAACTAAGGGCAAAGCTATCCTAAATCATTTCTTGTTGGAATACGTTAGATACGAAGACTTCCCTCCCCTACATAGGAATGGTGTATTAATAGCTTCGGAGCAAGGAGTAGCATCTGCATATGCATTAAATATGACTCAAGACAGAGGAACACTTTTCATTTCTCCTAGCGAGAAAGTATATGAAGGTATGATTGTAGGTATAAATAAATATGAAAATGATATTGAAGTAAATACAAATAAGGAAAGAAAAAAGACCAATGTCAGAATGAGCCATGCACAAGTAACAGAGATTTCGCTAAAATCTCCATTGAAATTGACACTAGAATATGGACTTGTCTTCATCCAAGCAGATGAAATGCTAGAAGTTACACCAAATCATATGAGATTAAGAAAAATACACTTAACCCATACACAAAGAGAATGGGGAAAGAGAGATAAGCTAAGTAGTTTAGCTGAAAAAGAGATGAGGATTGCTAGATAGTAGCCATTGACGGCCAAAAAGATATATAATAAACTCATCAAGTTCTTTTGTGCTGGGATAGCTCAGTTGGTCAGAGCGACGGTTTT
>CAZELS010000001.1:0-6869 GCA_964513165.1 uncultured Candidatus Saccharibacteria bacterium | reverse complement strand
TCAAAACTAGGGAAATTGCAAAAACAAAAAATATGGGTATTAATTTTTTCATAAAAAAGTTTTCTATTGCTATTCTAACTGATAGAATAGCAATATTTTGCTCTTTTTTCAATCTGTTCTTTGCTGAACCATCAACAAATCTTCCGCAAAAGAAACTCTTGTTAATTCTTGCCAAATTGCCTCTGTTACAAAAGGCATAAAAGGATGCATCACAACAAGAATTTTCTTTAGAAGGAATATCAACAAAGCTAGTTTTTCTATCCTAATTTCAGAATTCATTTTTTCTTCTTTAATCAAAGCTTTTACATCTTCAATCCACTTATCACAAAATGTATGCCAGAAAAATTCTCGTATTTCTTCAGCACCTAAATGAAATTTGTAATCTGTAATATATTTCGAAACCTTTTTTTCAAATTCTTCTGTTTGATTTAACATCTCATCTTTGAATACACCTTTGTTTAAAAATTTCTTAATATTTTCTAACTCTGTATCGTCAATATTCATCAATATGAATCTGCTTGCATTCCAAACCTTGTTAACAAAAAACCTGTTACCCTTTATTTTCTCCTCCCTAAGTGGAGCATTTGCACCAGCCAAGGAATCCGTGTAATACCACAATCTTAATGCATCAGCACCATATTTGTTAATAATGACTTCAGGTGAAATTGAATTGTCCCTAGATTTTGACATCTTCGAACTGTCCGTAGCTAAAATCATTCCAGTAACGAAAATGGTGCTGAAAGGTGTTTTACCAGTACAGTAGAGACCTAACATAATCATTCTAGCACTCCACCAAAACAAAATATCTCTTCCATGAATCATCACATCAGTAGGGTAATATTTTTCAAAATCACCCTTACCACTATTCTGCAAAGTAGAAAAAGGCCATTGACCAGAGCTAAACCATGTATCAAAAACATCTGTTTCTTGCTCAAATTCCTCTCCTGGTTTTTCTGAAGAAATTACGATTTCGCCATTTCCTTGTATTTTTTGACCAAACTCTTTTTCAAAATCTTCTTTCTTTTTCTCTCGATTTTCCAAAAGCCAATCATGTAATTTTTTACTACCACTGTACCAAACAGGAATTCTGTGTCCCCACCAAAGTTGCCTGGAAATACACCATGGTTGGATATTTTCGAAAAAATATTTTAAAGCCTTCATCTGTCCACTAGGTAAAACGACCGTTTCTTTCTTCTCCAAAACTTCCAATGCCTTTTCAGCAAGTGGCTTAGTATCAACAAACCATTGATATGACACAACAGGTTGAATTGCAGTATCACACCTTTCACATACCACAACTTCATGATCTCGTTTTTCAATTTTTACAAGCAGTCCTTCCTTTTCCAAATCTTGAACCAACTGCTTTGAGCATTCGATTGTTTCCAAACCTTTGTACTTCTCAGGGATAGGGCCTGTCATAAGGCCTTTTTCATCGATAACATTGATTATTTCAAGATTATGTTTAAGCCCAATTTCAAAATCTACAGAAGAATGTGCAGGTGTAACTTTTAGAGCACCTGCTCCTACATCCTTGTCTACATCTTCGTCAGCAATAACTGGAATATGCCTGTTCGCTATTGGTAATATGACTTTTTTACCAATAAAGGATTTGTATCTCTCATCCTCCGGATTTACTGCTACAGCAGTATCTCCTAGCATTGTCTCAGGTCTTGTAGTTGCAACAACAATTCCCCTAGATCCCCAAAGCTTTTCTGCTTTGTCATTGTCTTGTTTTTCAACAAAAGGATATACTATGTAAGCAAAAATGCCCCTTCTTTCTTCATGTACTGTATCGATATCTGCTAATGCTGTTGCACACTTCGGACAAAAATTAATAATTCGCTTTCCTCGATATATCAAACCTTCATTGAACATTTTTTCAAATGTTGAATAAATTGTATTTGTTAATCTTGGGTCTAATGTAAAAAATTCCCTCTTCCAATCAGCAGAAAGTCCGATCTTCTTTTCCTGCTCTCGCGCATTGTCTGCTGCTTCTATACAAAAATCATAGCAACGTTTGTAAAATTCCTCTCTACCCAAATCTTGTTTCTCAATACCTTCACTTAGTAATTTTTTAACAAAAACTGTTTCTGTTTGAATACCTGCATGATCTTTTCCAGGAAGTAGCAGAGTAGGAGACCCTCCCATCCTATGAAATCTACCTAAAAGATCGTGAAAGGAATAGCCACAAGTGTTGCCTAAATGTAGCACTCCGTTTGCATTTGGAGGTGGTAATGATATTACAAAAGGTTTCTTTGGCTTTTTTAGGAATTCTTCGACATTTTCTGGTGAAAAATAGCCGGATTTCTCCCATTTTTCGTAAATACCTTGTTCTTGTGAAGATTCATATGATTTTGGAATTTCTTTCATAGTCTCAATTATATCATAGCAAGGGGACAGCTTAAAATATGATATAATCAGGACGTTAAATTAATACAAAGAAAATATTTATGTACGAAGACAAGTTAAAAATCTGTACTTTGTCAGGAACAGAAGAGGTCGGAAGAAACTGTACTTTTGTTGAATACAAAGGTGAAATATTGATAATTGATATGGGTTTTGCATTTCCTGATTTGGAATCCTACGGTATCGACTATGTAATACCAAACTTCTCCTATTTAAAAAGGAATAAGAAGAAAATTAAAGGCGTGCTCATAACTCATGGTCATTTAGATCATACCGGAGGATTGGCATACATTTTGCCATATCTTGATTTTCCGCCAATATATACGGGAAATTTCGCAAACGCTTTAATTAGGGAAAGGCTTAAGGAATTTGATATGGGTAAAAAAGTTAAAACTGTTGATATTGAAAAAAACAAATCAATAAATATTGGAGGGTTCAAAGTAACTTTCATTGGAGTAACTCACAGTATTCCTGACTCACATAGCATTTTTGTTGAAACTCAAAAAGGTAATGTTCTTTTTTCAGGAGATTACAAAATTGATGTAGCCCCTGCAAACGAACCTGAGACAGATTACGCAAAATTTGAAGAAATTGGTAAGAGAGTGGACATTGCACTAATGGAAAGTACTAATGCTTTTGAAGTTGGAAGAACGAAAACAGCAACAGAGATAGGGGAGAATCTGGAAGAAATAGTGAAAAAATGTAAAGGAAGAGTCATCATTGCTTCTTTTTCTTCACTGGTTGCAAGATTCCATTCTATTTTTCAAATTGCAGAATCTACAAATCGTAAAGTTGTTTTACTTGGTAGAAGTATAAATACGGTTGTACGTATCGCTCAAGAACAAAGATATATCAAAGTTGATAAGAGGAGAATAATTTCCGAGAAAGAGATAAAAAAATATCCAGATAATCAATTAATCTTCTGTGCAACGGGTAGCCAAGGAGAAAGACATGCTGCTTTGAACAGAATTTCTTTAAATGAACATAATTCCGTTAAAGCAAAGAAGGGAGATTTGATAATTTTGTCAGCTTCTGAAATACCTGGGAATATTCTCAAAATTCAAAATATGACAGATAGGTTGATTAAACTAGGTGCAGATATCATGAAAGCGAACATGGAAGCAATATATGAGAGTGGACATGGACATCAAGAAGATATGAAAATTATGTTCGACATGATTAAGCCTAAATATATCATCCCTATCCACGGAAGTATGACTTTCCGATACAAAAACAAACAAAACCTAGTTAAATGGGGATTTCCAGAAGAAAACATTCCACTCACTGAAGATGGCCAAATGTGGGAATACGATGGTAAGAAGCTTTCCAGAGGCTTAAGGATTGAATCAAAACCTGTCCTGATAGATGGTCTAGGCTCTGGAGATCTTCAAGACATTGTCATAAAAGACAGGAAGCAGCTTGCAAAATATGGAGTGTTTACAGTGATGTTGAATCTTAGTTCTAAAGAAAAGAAACTAATTGCAAGACCACAATTTCTTTCTCGCGGTTTTGTCTTTATGAAAGCATCGAGGGATTTACTACAACAAATAGAAAGGCTAACCGTTGACACACATAAAGCATGGCTTCAAAATTCGAAGGGAAGATACGAAATAAAGGTATTGAAAGAAGATTTAGAGAAAAAATTGAAAAAATTTCTTTACAAAAAAACTGAAAGAGAACCCGTAATTATGATTGCTGTGATATAGATATTATGGACGAAAATATCACGATAGAACAATTAAGGCCAAAAGATAGAAAAGGTGGATATCCCCTTAATGTACCTCGTTGGTATATCCGTCTTTTTGAGATACTACCCGGACTTGTAACATGGCTTTTCATACTCTCTCCATTCATACTAACCCTTTTAGGATTAACCGAAGTTCTCATTTTACACATTTCCTTCCTAACAATATATTGGTCTTACAGGTGTATTCGTTTTCTCTATGGACTAATCGTAGGCACAGAAAGGATGAAGAAAGAAAGAAATACAGATTGGGTTGGAAAAATAAATGAATTGAGTGGAGAAGAAGGAAAGATCAGGGATAATTTAAAATATGTTTTTGTTTGTCCTATCGTCAAAGAAGGTATGGATATATTAAAACCTAGCTTAGACGCTTGGGCTGATTCTGATATTGGATCAAAGAAGATCTCTCTCGTTATGGCTATGGAAGAAGTATGTAAAGAGGAATGCATGAAAAATTACCAAAAAATTCTCGAACTTTACAAAGACAAATTCAAAGAAATCAAATACTATGTACATCCTAAAAATATCGCTGGAGAAGTTGCTGGTGTAAAAGGAGCTAATATCAATTGGGCAACAAGGCATTTTGTTGATGAGATCAAATCAAGAGGAGAAAACGTTGAAGACTATCTACTAATCACATGTGACAGTGATTTACGTCCACACCCAAAATATCTCTCTGCAATAACTTACAAATATCTTACCAATCCAAAAAGAAATCAACGTTTCTTTGCAACAGCAGTTCATACATTCAACAACAATATTTGGAGAGTCCCTCCAATCATTCGTGTGCAATCCATGGTTCTTACAATTGTAATTTTGCATGACTGGGTTGTAAGAAAAAGAGCAAGAGACACTTTTTCCTCATACGTTGTAAATTTAAAATGTGTTGAATGTGTACACTTTTGGGATCCAGAGATAGGGATTGATGATACAACCTTCTACTGGAATTCCCTGGTGAGATTTCAAGGAGATTTTTCTGGAGAAGAAGTATATGTACCAACATACAGTGATGCTGTAGAAAACGCTACCTTAATGAGAACACATATTTCTCTTTACAAACAGCAACTTAGATGGGGCTGGGGTATCATTGTTTTTCCATTAACATTCGCAGCTTTGTACAAAAACAAAGCAATATCAAGAATTAAAAAACTTTCAATAGCTTGGCACCTAATCGATAACCAACTTTTGTTTTTGACAGTGATATACAGTATAACTTTTGCCCTACCAATACTAAATCTCATAAATCCAGAATATCGATATAGCTCAGCTTCATACAACCTTCCTGTAATAATGAGCTACATTTTCACAGGCTTAATGTTTTTAAACCTACCCATAATCTACTTGAGAAGAAAAATCACTCCAATTCCAAAAGGCTGGAATCCATTTAGACATCTTTACGATATGTTGGAAACAGGATTGATTGTTGTAAACATGTTAACATTTGCATTCATACCTTTTGTTCAAGCACAATCAGAATTACTTTTCGGAAGAGGTTTTAGAAAAAAATATTACACAACTGAAAAAGTAAAAATCAAGAAATAGGGACTAGAAAAATATGGCCTTTCCCTGTAGGATATAGTATATTAATTTGTAGTTAATTAACTGGATTCTAATGTCTCCATTTTTTAGAAGAAAAACAATACAAAAACAAGCCGAAACTCCTGATAAAAACTATCTCGCCATAGATATCGGTACTGAACTTTTGAAAATTCTTTTGTTTGAAAGCTCGGAACTTGGTGTAAAGGTTAAGAAAGTTTCTAGAATACAGCAACAGGAAAAAGCAATGAACAAAGGAGTAATCAAGAATTTAAATACCGTTATTGAAAACTGTAAACTTGCCATTAATGACATCACTTCAGAACTTGAAGGAGATGAAATTCCTAAAAAAGCTGTTCTTGGATTAGCTGGAGAATATGTTCAAGGTGTTTCCATCATTGTTAACTATGAAAGAGATGAAAAATTTGACGAAGAAGTTACTGAAGAAGAGGAGAAAAATATAATTAGAAAGGTTCACCAACAAATTGAAAATACAGGAAAAGAAGACCTTGCTCAAAGAACAGGGCTTCTTTATGAGGACATTGAAATTTTACATATAACTGTTACTGGTATGGAAATCGGTGGAATGCCTGTAAATTCTTTAGTTGGATTCAGAGGTAAAGATGTAAAACTCTTTTTCTACGCTTCATTTGCTCCAAAGACATACATTGAATCCTTGAAAAATTTAGCTCAAAGTTTGAATCTTTCAATTACGAGTATTGTTTCTCAACCATTTGCAGTTGCAAGAGCATTTTCAGGATCAAGAACAAAAGATTTTTCAGGAATCTTTGTTGATATTGGTGGAGGGACAACTGATGTGGCAATTGTTCATAAAGGAAATGTAATAGATACACAAATCTTTTCGTTCGGAGGAAGAGTTTTTACAAAAGAAATTGCAAGGGTAATGAATCTTGATTACCGTCATGCAGAACTTAGAAAGTTAAAATATTCTAATGGAGAATTACAACAAAATTTACAAAGAGAAATTAAAGAAATAATGGCTTCAACTGCTAAACTTTGGCTCAAAGCTTTTAAAGCATCCTTGGAAGTAGTAGAAGATATTGATTCTTTTCCAACGCAAATATATCTCTGCGGTGGTGGTTCAATGCTCGGTGAAATCAAAAATGTCATTGTAGAATATCCTTGGACTAGAGTGTTACCATTTGCAAAGTCTCCAAGAGTA